>CACZSP010000017.1 GCA_902783905.1 uncultured Ruminococcus sp. | reverse complement strand
AATCGCGCAAAAACGTCGCGGCCTCGCGACGAGAAATTACTCGACGGGTTGTTGACAAACTCGCAAAGCGAGTTTTTTAACAACCCTTTTCTCGTCCGGCTGTGACGCAGCCGGAAATATCACGTGCGCTGAGAGAAGTATATCAAAGGAGCTGCAAAAAAGTATTACTGTTTCGATCTTCATATTAACGTTTGTTAAAGCAGATATCGGTTGTCACCAGTAGAGGGTTGTTGACAAACTCGCGAAGCGAGTTTATTAACAACCCTCTACTGGTTATTTTGAATAATCAAAACAAAACTGCGAACCCTTTCGGGATAACACATTTCTGCAAACACAATAAAATGTAAATTTTTTGTGAACTCTTGATTTATATTATATAATATGGTATAATATTATATATATCCGCCCGCGCGCGGGCGCACCTGGAGACTTATATGGCATATATAGACGAAATAAACGAATTATGGGAATCGGTCAAGACGTCTTTTATAGAAACCAAAACCATGTCCGAGACCCACGTTGATCTGTGGTTCGGAGATCTGACCGTCACCGGACTCGATATGGACGAAAAAAAGATCACGGTATCGACCACGTCCGAACTGAAATACGAGATAATCAGAAACAAGTATCTCGTCGAACTGAAAAAGAGGTTTTCCGAAACTCTCGGATTCGACGTCGACATTGAACTGGTTCTGGCAGGAAAAGAGGAAAAACCGGAACAGGAGCAGAAAAAGCCGGACGACGTTCTCCCGCCGCCGCCCTCCTACAATTTTGAATACACTTTCGAGAATTTCATCGTCGGCAACTCGAATAAATTCGCACACGCGGCCTGCACCGCGGTCGCGGAACACCCTGCCCAGAACTACAATCCCCTTTTCATCTACGGTCCGAGCGGCATCGGAAAAACGCATCTGCTTTACGCGGTGACGAACAAGATAAAAAAAGACAAACCCGACGTCAAGATCATATACGTTAAAAGCGAGGATTTTACAAACCAGTTCATAAGCGCGCTGGCTAACGCAAGCACAGGCGAATTCCGCAACAAATACCGGTCCTGCGACGTTCTGCTCATCGACGACATCCAGTTTATCGCCGGCAAGGTCTCGATGCAGGAGGAATTCTTCAACACGTTCAACGCCCTGTACGAGGATCACAAGCAGATAATCCTTTCGTCAGACCGTCCTCCGCGTGAAATGAAAACGCTCGAAGAACGGCTCAAAACGCGTTTCGAATGGGGACTCCTCGCCGACATCCAGCCGCCCGATCTCGAGCTTCGCATCGCAATCATAAAAAAGAAAGCCGAACAGGTCGGGATCACACTCAGCGACGACGTTCTTTCGTTTCTTGCCGAAAATCTCAGGTCGAATATCCGTCAGATCGAAGGAGCAATAAAAAAACTCGGAGCAATCAGTTTTCTGGACGGCCGCGAAATCACTCTCGAAAACGCGAAAGAGTGCGTATCCGACCTTCTTGACGGCCAGATTCCGACCGAATCGATGATAAACCGCTGCTTCAACGCCATTTTCACAAAGTACGGCGTAACGAAAGACGAGCTTACCGGTCAGAAGCGCACAAAAGAAATAGTCGGAGCCAGGCATATCGCCATCTATCTGATAAGAAACACGGTTGAAATGTCTCTTCCGAACATCGGCAAGATCTTCAACAGAGATCACACGACTATGATGTCATCGATAGAAAACGTTGAGAAAAGGATGAAGACCGACAAGTCCTTCAAACGTGAAATAGAAGAACTAAAAAAACAGATAGTAAACTGATTTTTCCACATTTCCACAGCCGATTACTATTATTGTTATCAAAATAATAATTATATATATACTAACAAAACCCGGAAACGCCGGAAATCTGAAAGGAACCGAAAAAATGAAAATAGTTTTCAACAGACAGGCTCTTATAAATACCATGTCTCCGCTGATGTGCGCGGTCGGATCGAGAGGAACGAATCCGATAACCGAATACTTAAACGTGAAAACCGACGCGGAAAACGGCGTGGTCCTCACGACGTACGATCTTGAAAAAGCCGTCAGAACGTCCGCCGAAGGCAACGTATACGAAGATGGAAATTACTGCGTTAACGCTGTAAAGTTTTTGCAGACTCTCAAACTTATGGACGGAGACGACGTCACGCTTGAAATAAACGACCGGCTTGAAGCGTTCGTGAGATCCGGACGCGCTCATTACAAGCTTTGTGCTCTTTCGGGGGACGATTTTCCGGTCATTCCCGCGGTCCAGACGGGAGAAGGGTTTGAAATTTCCGCAAAGCAGCTGAAAAAAATGATTGCGAAAACCGAATACGCGATGGGAATCAACGATCAGCGTCCCGTTCTCAACGGCGCCTTTTTCAAAATCGGAGGCGGCGAGCTTCTGATCGTTGCCTGCGACAGTTTCAAGCTTGCGAAATGCCGCGCAAAGGTTGAAATAAGAACTCTTTCCGGAAAAAACGACGAGTTTAAGTATATACTTCCGCAGAGGACGGTCAGCGAGCTATTGAAAATGCTTCCCGACGGAGACGACGACAAAGTGATTTTCAATCTCAGTCACAAGAATATGATCTGCACTTTCGAAGGTATTTCCTTCTTTTCAAGACTCATTGAGGGAGAATACATCGACTACGACAGAATCATTCTGACTACTCACAGGATTCACGCCGTAATCGACCGGAATATGCTTCTGTCAGCGCTTGAAAGAGCTTCGGTGGTAACCGAGGAAAAGGTGCCCGGATCTACCAAACCTCCGATTACCTGCGAGTTCGAAGGCAATCTGCTCAAACTCAGCGCTTCGTCCAGCGCCGGAGTATCCTACGACGAAATAGAAACGGAACACGAGGGAGAAGACATTACGATTTCTTTCAACAACCGCAATCTTATGGAGTCGGTAAGGGCGTGCGGATCCGAAAAAATGAGGATGGATCTTTCTACCCCGCTCAACAGCGTAAACATTATACCCTTAGGTGAGGAAGACGGAGGAGAGGAAGTTTTCTTCATAATGCCGGTAAGGACCAGAAGATAAGCATTCCGCAATGGTCTGTAAAAGAATCGTAGCGGAAAGGTTCCGGAATATCGGAAGCTGCGACGTCGAATTCGGTGAAGGAACCAATCTTCTTTACGGAAACAACGCTCAGGGAAAGACGAATCTTCTCGAAGCGATAGGAATGTTTTCACTGGGAAAGTCCTTCAGAGGAGTAAAAGAGCAGGAATTCATCAAATTCGGATGCAAAGACGCTCTTCTTTCGCTTGATTTCAGGGATTCCAGGCGTGAACAGAACATTAAGATGTTTTTCGACAGGTCGAAAAACAAAAAGATCGAGCAGAACGGGGTAAAAATAGCGAGAACTTCCGAGATAATCGGTCAGTTCCGCGCCGTGCTCTTCTTTCCGGAACATCTGAACGTTATAAAAGAAGGACCGGCGATGAGAAGAAACTACCTTGACGTTGCCATTTCGCAGCTCCGTCCGGTCTACCTTAAATCCCTTCAGAGATACAATCACATACTGGGACAGCGGAACAAACTGATAAAGAACGCTCTCTCGGACAGAAAAAGCTTCGATTCTACCGTCGAGTTCTGGTCGTATCAGCTGGCAAACGAGGCGGCGTTCATAACCCTCGCGAGAATCGGATACCTGGTTTTCGTCGAAACCGAACTGAAAAACTGTTTTTCCGAAATGACCGGCGGAAAGGAAGTTCCCTCTCTTTCCTACCTGCCGTCATTCAGGGACGCCGAAAACTTTTACGGGAGCAGAGAAAAGCTTGCCGGAGCGTACTTTGGGAAGCTGATGTCCGGCCACGACCGCGAGATCGCAGCCGGAGCCACCCTCTGGGGTATTCACAAGGACGACGTAGACGTTATGCTCAACGGAAAAAACGCCCGTCTGTACTGTTCCCAGGGGCAGCAGCGTTCGCTTGCGCTCGGACTCAAGCTTGCCGAAAGCGCAATTTCGGCAAAAGACACCGGAGAGGTGCCCGTACTTTTGCTTGACGACGTTTTTTCCGAACTTGACGCAGGCAGAAGAGAGTATCTGACCGAGAGGATGAAAAAAGGACAGGTCATAATCACCGCCTGCGCCGAAGAGGGGCTTTGCGACAGCGCGAAAATAATCCGCGTGGAAAACGGGAGTTACAGCTGAAATGTATATTGCGGTCGGACCGGATAAAAGCATACCGGTCGGCAACATAATCGGAATATTCGACACCGACACGTCGACTTTGTCGTCAGCCGACACGAAAAAGTTCCTGTCGTTATCCGAAAAAAAAGGAATAACCGAATCGGCCGGAAACGACATTCCTAAATCATTTATAGTTTATTACGACGGAAAAAAGCAGGGAAACCGGAAAAACGGAGATATTAAAGTCTGTTTTTCGGAGTTTTCAAGCTTGGTTCTCTATCAGAGACTGAAAAGCGGAATAATCAAGACAGAAATCGAAAGCAGAGGAATTCTTTAATGCCTGAGGAAAAGATTACACCAGAGGAAGAAATCGACGAAACGACGGAAGAAGAACTTTCTCCCCCCGAGCTGATAGAACTTGACGAGGACAAGGGAGAGCTGATCACAGCCGTCGAAGACAACGTCTACACGGAAAATCAAATACAGGTGCTTGAAGGTCTCGACGCTGTCAGAAAACGCCCCGGAATGTACATCGGAACGACGTCGTCCAGAGGGCTTCACCATCTTGTAAACGAGATCGTCGACAACTCCATCGACGAGGCGCTCGCCGGGCACTGCGATCTTATACAGGTGACCGTAAACGAGGACAACAGCGTGACGGTCGAGGACAACGGACGCGGAATTCCAGCCGGAATACACCCGACGCAGGGAATACCGACTCCGGAGGTCGTATATACGATCCTTCACGCCGGAGGAAAATTCGGAGGCGAGGGATACAAGATCGCCGGAGGTCTGCACGGCGTCGGAGCGTCGGTCGTCAACGCCCTTTCGGAGTGGCTTGAGCTGGTCGACGTTGTGGACGGTATAAGATATACCGAAAGGTTCGAAAAGGGCTCGGTCGCGCGTCCCTTCAGGTGTGAGGGGCCGGTGGGCGAGGACGAAAAGCGCCACGGAGTCACCGTCACCTTCAAACCCGATCACGAAATCTTTGAAACGACAGTATTCGAGTACGATATTCTGCTGAACCGCATGCGCGAGCAGGCGTTCCTCAACGGCGGAATCAGGATAATTCTGACCGACAGGCGGGTCGTAAACGACGACGGCTCGTTCAAGCATATCGATCTGCAGTTCGAGGGCGGCATACGCAATTTCGTAAGCTTCCTGACCGAGCAGAAGCACTCCGAGGCAGTTCATCCCGACGTCATCTATATGCGCGGCGAAAAGGGAACCAGCCAGGCGGAGGTGGCGCTGCAGTACAACACCTCGTACACCGAGACGATACTGACCTTTGCCAACAATATGAACACCGTCGAGGGCGGAACTCACGAGACCGGCTTCAAGACGGCGCTGACCAGGGTCCTTAACGACTACGCAAGAAAGAACAACATCCTTTCCTCCTCAGACAAGGCTCTGTCGGGAGAGGACGTAAGAGAAGGAATCGTCGCGATCATCAGCGTCAAGCTGGAGGACGCGCAGTTCGAAAGCCAGACGAAGGCGAAGCTCGGAAACTCGGAAATACGCGCACTCGTCGACAGCACGGTCAGCACGAGATTTTCCGAATATCTTGAGGAGAATCCCTCGACCGCCCGCGCCATCCTCGACAAAGCTCTTGCCGCCTCACGCGCAAGGGAAGCGGCGAGAAAGGCAAGAGAGCTTACAAGAAGAAAAGGACTCTTGGAGGGCTCTTCCCTTCCCGGAAAGCTTGCCGACTGCCAGGAAAGAGACGCCTCTCTCACCGAGATATACCTGGTCGAGGGAGATTCCGCCGGCGGCTCGGCAAAATCCGGCAGAGAGTCGAGATACCAGGCGATACTTCCGCTTCGCGGAAAGGTGCTGAACGTCGAAAAGAGCCGGCTTGACAAGGTTTATTCCAACGTTTCGCTCATTCCGATAATCCAGGCGCTCGGATGCGGTATCGGCGAGGATTTCGATATCACCAAGCTGCGCTACGGAAAGATAATAATCATGGCCGATGCCGACGTCGACGGTTCGCATATCAGGATCCTGCTTCTGACCTTCTTCTTCAGACACATGAAGCAGCTGATAGACGACGGGCACGTCTTCCTCGCCCAGCCGCCCCTTTACAAGGTATACAAGAGAGGGCGCAGCGGAGGCGAAAGATACGCTTTCTCGGATGAGGAGAGAGACCGCTTTATCGAGGAGCTGGGCACGAACGGAGTCGAAGCCGACAGATACAAGGGTCTCGGTGAAATGGACGCCGAACAGCTCTGGGAAACGACGATGGACCCCGAGAAACGCACCCTCAAAAAGGTCACGATAGAAGACGCTCTCGCCTGCGACGCCGCCTTCTCGCTCCTGATGGGCGACAAGGTCGAGCCGCGCCGCGTTTTCATCGAAGAAAACGCGAAATACGCGGAAAATCTCGACGTCTGATCAAACCGAAAAGAGTCATAATTATGAAATTTGCAGTTTTATCTCTCAATCCCGGCATCGACAGAGCGCTTTATCTGTCGGATCCGATGAATCCCGGCCACATGAACCGGGCGGCAAGGACGGTCACATCGCAGGGCTCCAAGGGCGCAAACGTTTCGGTCGTCCTGCACCGCCTCGGTTTTGAAGTCACCTATTACGCTTTTACCGGAGGGCTTTACGGCGAGCTCTGCGAGAAGATCATCGCCGCCGAGGGACTTAAGGCGAAGTACACCGGGACCGCGTGCGGCATCAGGGTCAATACCAAGGTGACCGACTGCAACCGCCTCTGCACCGAGTTCAACGAGAAAGGCGGTCCCGTCACTCCGGAGGAATACGAAGCCCTTACACAGAGTTTTCTTCAGGACGACGCCGAAGTCGTGTATATGTGCGGAAGTTTTCCACAGGGTGTTGAAAAAACCGCCTACCGCGACCTTGTGGCTGCGGAAAAGTCGCTCGGAAGGAAGGTCATCCTCGACTGCGACGGAGACGCTCTGATAAACGGGATACAGTCGTCGCCTGATATCATTAAGCCAAACACCGACGAACTGATCGGACTGCTGCGCAGGACCGGAATGTGCAAAACCTTTCCGCAGGATCCACAGGGAACTCCCGGGTTCATGGAAAAAGCATGTGCAAAAGTCGCCGCCAAATACGGTATCGACACGGTTCTCTGCACAATGGGGCCGAAGGGCGCCCTGGGGATAAGCAAGGGAAAGACCTTCTTCTGCGAAGCGGCGCCGGTCGAACTGCGCGGATTTTCGGGAGCGGGAGACACCTTCCTCGCCGGCTTCGGCGCCGCGAGATACGCTCTCGGAATGGACGACGCCGCGGCGCTGCGCTACGCTTCCGCCTGCGCCGGAGCCAAGATAGTGCTCGAAGGCACCACCCTTCCGACAAAGGAAGGCGTGGACGAGATACTGAAACTGATGTGATTTTGGAGCCGTAAAGTGGAACACAGAGAAGATATTTCATTCAAGGATCAGAAAATACTCAACGTCGAGATGGAGCACGAGCTGAAAAGCTCATTCATCGAATACGCCATGTCGGTAATAACCTCACGCGCCCTTCCCGACGTCCGCGACGGCATGAAGCCGGGTCAGCGCCGCGTCATGTGGGCAATGTACGAGGACCATCTGACGGCAGACAAACCCTTCTGCAAATCGGCTACGACGGTCGGTAACGTTCTCGGACGCTACCATCCTCACGGCGACGCCGCCGTTTACGGCACGATGGTCAGAATGGCGCAGGATTTCTCGCTCCGCTATCCGCTGGTCGAAGGACACGGAAACTTCGGATCGGTAGACGGAGACCCGCCCGCGGCGTACCGTTACACCGAGGCGAGAATGGCGAAGATCGCCGAGGAGATGATGCGCGACATCGACAAGAACGTCGTCGTCATGGACCGCAACTTCGACAACCGCCGCGAGGAGCCGTCGGTTCTTCCTTCCCGTTTCCCGAACCTGCTCGTCAACGGAGCCGTCGGTATCGCCGTCGGTATGGCCACGAACATCCCGCCGCACAATCTCGGCGAGACGATAGACGCGACCATCTACCGCATGGAGCACCCCGACTGCAGCGTTTTCGACCTGATGGAGTATATCAAAGGGCCGGATTTCCCGACAGCCGCCGTCATTTACGGCACCAACGGCATCAAGGAGGCGTACCTGACCGGCAAGGGCAGGATAACCGTCCGCGCCCGTGCCAGGGTGGAGGAGGAACATCACCGGATCATAGTCACCGAGATTCCCTACGGAGTCAACAAGAGTCTGCTTTGCGAGGCGATAGCCAATCTGCACCGCGAGAAACGCATCGAAGGCATAACCGATATGCGCGACGAGTCGGGCAGAAACGGCATGCGCATCGTCATCGAATACCGCCGCGACGCAAACGGCGAAATAATACTCAAACAGCTGTACAAGTATTCGCAGATGGAGGACACCTGCGCCGTCAACATGCTCTCGCTCGTTAACGGCGAGCCGAAGATCCTTCCCCTCGCGAAAATTCTCGACGAGTATATAGCGCATCAGGAGTCTGTGGTCACCCGCCGCTGCCGGTTCGAGCTTGAAAAGGCGCTGGCAAGGGCGCACATACTCGAGGGCTACAGGATCGCCATCGACAATATCGACGAGATCGTCGCCCTGATGAAGAGCTCGGCGTCCATACCCGAATCCAAACAGAAGTTAAGCGAAAGATACGGACTAACCGACGTTCAGGCTCAGGCGATCGTCGAAATGACGCTCGGACGCCTTACCGGTCTCGAAATCGACAAGGTTCTCGAAGAGCTGAAAAATCTCAACCTGCGCATCGAAGAACTCCGCGAGATCCTTTCGGACATCGGCAGGGTCAAAGATATCATAAAGAACGAGATGCTCGAGATCAAGAGAAAGTATTCGGATCCGCGCCGCACAGAGATCGTCGAGGCGGAGGACGACATTCAGATCGAGGATCTCATCGAAAAGCACGACTGCGCCATAACCGTCACACACGCCGGATATATCAAGCGTCTTCCCGCCGATACCTACACGGCTCAGAACCGCGGCGGAAAGGGCATCATCGGTATGACGACCAAGGAGGAGGATTTCATCGAAAAAGTCCTCGTCGTTTACAGTCACTCCAACCTGATGATATTCACAAACCGCGGCAAGGTCTTTATGCGCAAGGCGTACACCATCCCCGAATCGGGCAGGAACGCGAAGGGCACGAACATCGCAAACATCCTGGAGCTCGAGCCGGGCGAAAAGATGACCGAGATCGTCGCGGTCGACAGCTTCGAGGGCGCCGACGGGCGTTATCTCACCGCCGTGACGAAGAACGGCATAATCAAGCGCACCAAACTCAGCGAATACGAGTATCAGCGCCGCGGAGGAAAGAGAGCCATCAACCTCGACGACGACGACGAGCTCATTTCGGTCCTCTTTACCGACGGAACGAAGGATATAATGATAGCGACCGCCAACGGCATCGCCAACCGCTTCCCGGAGGAAACGGCAAGGTGCATGGGAAGAGTATCGCGCGGCGTGCGCGGCATAAAACTGCGCGACGGCGACAGAGTCGTCGGAGCCGTGACGGTCGAAGAGGGCAGAAACCTCCTCACGGTCACAGAAAACGGCTACGGCAAACGCACCGAGTTCGAGGAGTTCCGCACGATGGTCAACCGCGGGACGATGGGCTTCCGCTGCCACAATATCACCGAAAGAACGGGTGCGCTCATAGGCATTTCCGCCGTCTGCGACAGCGACGACCTGATGGTCATCACCGATTCCGGCACTATCATACGCACGCATATCGCGGGTATTTCGACCTATTCGCAGTACGCGGCCGGAGTCATCGTCATGCGTCTGTCCGAAGGCCAGAAGTGCGTCAGCTTCACGACGGTCGCCGCGGGTGGCGACGATGATGACGAAACGGCGGCGGACGGTTCGGAAGAAACGCCGGAGCAGACTCCGGAAACCGGAGACGAACCGGAAGAAATATGAGCTGTCGGAAAACCGCGGGTTCCTGACAGTCCGGCGGCAACCGGTCGCCGGCAGCTTACGGAAGGGAGTGCTGAAATGAAAAAAGCCGTAACCGGAGGGATTCTTGTCTCTTTGTCGATTTTGCTTTTCTTTTCCGGATGTTCGTCCGGGGCTCCCGACCTCGCGTCGGTAAAGGACGAATTCGTCGCTCTGATAGAGGCGTCCGCCGAGATAAACGACATCTTTTTCGGTCAGGGTCTGCCGGTATACGACAGGGAAACGTCGTCGGGAGACAACAACGCGAAATACGACGAAGAGACCGGAGTTTATTACTGGACGATACCCGACGAAACCTATACCGAGGTCGTAAAGTTTTACGATAAGGAAGGAAAAAAGAACCGCTACGCCGTCGAAAAGGAAAACTACGGAAAGGCCGGGGATAAAGCGGGAGGAGCGTCGGAATACACGCTGCGCCTTGAAGGAAAAGATATTTCATGCATGCTTCTCGAAGACTATACCGAACCCGAGCGTGAATTCGTTTACGACGAGTCGAGTCCCGGGAACTTCGACGTGGTCAGGGTCGACTGTCCCTACCAGACGGTCGCGGAAATCAAGGAAAAAGCATCCTCCGTTTATTCTTCCTCGTATCTTGCGGCTATCTACCGCACCGTTTTCGAGGGATACAAGACCGAGGACCGTATCGTTTTCGCAAGATATATGGAGGACGAAAGCGGCAACGGCGGGTATCTTCTCAAATCCAACCAGTTCGAGCCGTTTTTCGATAAACAGACCGAATACCGCTTCGACACCATGAAGATCGTCGAGCCGTCGAGAAGCGATTCGGTAAACGTCGAAATAACTGCGTACGGGACGTATATCGACTTCGATTCTGCCGAAAAAAAGACCGGCGAATTCCAAAGGGTGATCAAATTCGTCCTCGAGGACGGAAAATGGCGCCTTGACACGCCGACCTACTGACGATTCTTATGTATCTTCTGATAAAACCCGCGTCGGGCGCCTGCAATCTGCGATGCAAATACTGCTTTTACACTGACGAGATGCGGAACCGGGAGCACGCCGTCAGGGGAATAATGACGGACGACTGCCTTTGCACGGTAATCGAAAAAGCCCTCGCCAGAGCCGAAAGCACCGAAGGCCCGGGCGGCACCCTGTCGCTCGGATTCCAGGGCGGAGAGCCGACCCTTGCCGGACTTGATTTTTTCCGCCGCGCCGTATCTTTCGCCGGCGAAAAAAAGAGCGAAGGATTCCGTATAAACTGGTTCCTTCAGACCAACGGAACGCTGATCGATGAGCAATGGGCGGCGTTTCTGGCCGAAAATCACTTTCTTTGCGGCCTGTCTTTCGACGGTTTTCCCGAGCTGAACGACAAAAACCGCCGCCGTCCCGACGGGAAAGGCAGCAGCCGGGACGTCCTTCGCGCCGCCGGGCTGCTGCGCAAAGCGGGCGCCGATTTCAATATTCTGTCGGTTCTCACCGGCGAAGCGGCGCGGAGTCCCGCAAAGATTTACAATTATCTTCGGAAAAACGGCTTTGCCTGGCATCAGTTCATTCCATGCATCGCCCCGCTGGGAGGCGAAGACACCCCGTGGACGCTTGATTCCGTAAGGTACGGAAGCTTCCTCCGCTCCTGCTTCGATCTCTGGTTTGCCGACGTCGAAAAAGGCAGTTTTGTTTACAACCGCGAGTTCGAAAACTGGATAGGCATACTTGCCGGAATTCTGCCGGAGGAGTGCGGGATGCGCGGGGTTTGTTCCCCGCAGTATCTCATCGAATCGGACGGAAGCGTCTATCCCTGCGATTTCTACGCGCTCGACTCATTCCGGCTGGGAAATCTTACGACCGATTCCTTCGACGACGTCGACGCCCGCCGCAAGGAGCTGCGGTTTATCGAGGACTCTGAAAAGCTCTCTCCAGAATGCGACGGCTGCCGCTGGCTTGCGCTCTGCCGCGGAGGATGCCGCAGGAACCGCGACGAAAACGGAAAGAACCGTTTCTGCGAGGCCTACCGGTCGTTTTTTGAGTACGCGTATCCGCGTATGGAGTATCTCGCCCAAAAAATCGTAAAAAACAGATAATTATCGCCGTT
>CACZSP010000016.1 GCA_902783905.1 uncultured Ruminococcus sp. | reverse complement strand
CTTCCCTTTGCACTGCGAAGCAGCCGTCAGGAATCCTTTCGGCAGGGACCGTTAATACCGATTTCCGGAACAATCCGGTTTTTTTCACCGAAACTCGGAACTCCGGCTTTATTTCGGGAAGCTCTCCGCCTTCGAACACCCTGCCCGTTTCGCTCACGGCGTCCGAGTAAAGATCGCCGAAAAGGCACGCAACTCCCGTATTGTCGGGGATACCCTGCCATTTTCCGCCCTTCACCGGCTTGCCGCCTCTGACGATCTGCGAGAAAAACGCCGAGTAAAGAGATGACGCTTCTTTCATCAGTCTTGTCAGCGCCTCCGTCTTTGCTTCCGAGTCAAGCAGAAAAGCCGGCATTTCCACCGTTATATATCCGCATTCTCCGGCGTCTTTGGCAGTTTCGCGGAGGAACAGATTGGTCACCGGAAAGCGCGGATAAACGACCGGTCTCTCATCTTCGGCAAGAAACCCGAGCAGCCCCTCTTTTCCGGTCTCCGAAAAGGAAAACTCCGGAGGAACGTTTCTGCCGAAACGTTCGGGAAGCGCGTACGGGAAAATCCGGGAGATCAGCTTCAGAAGTTCTTCCCTGAGTCCCGCCTTTTCCTTCCCGGGAGTGAAATAAACCGACAGACAGGCGAACTCGGTGTATTCCCCAAGCGGCGGGAAGTTTTCGTCCGGCAGGTCCGGACGGAAGTCCGCGATCTTTTCCTCGGTTTCCTCAAGGACGTCCCACATACCGTCAAAATCCGAGCAGACCCTGTCGGCAAATCCGCGCAGGGTCCTCATACCCGTCCCCTCGGGGACGCTCGCGGTACCGATCTTTGACATATATCTGACGTTGCCTTTCGAAAAGTAAACAAAGGGAGGAATTTCTTCGGGTGAAACCTTTCCCGGCCGATCGAATTCAAGATTGCATCCGGCTATGACCGGGAGCTTTATTCCCTCCGGTTTTTCCGCCGTCCAGATCCTGATATACATTGCCCGCCCGCCTTTTAAAATAATAACTCGCATAATATTATATACTAAAATCGTCTCCTTGTCAATTTTTTACTTGACTATTTTTGCCGATTAATATATAATAACACATGATTTTTATTGCAGACCCGAAAGGATGAACGAAATGACCGAAAACGTGATTCTTTACAATCCTCTGGCAGACAACCGCCGCGGAAAGGA
This sequence comes from uncultured Ruminococcus sp., assembly GCA_902783905.1. Classification (GTDB taxonomy): domain Bacteria; phylum Bacillota; class Clostridia; order Oscillospirales; family CAG-272; genus CAG-390. The sequence goes on along the minus strand of CACZSP010000016.1, from coordinate 3,705 downwards.
AAACGCATACGGAGCGCCGGTCCCGGGAGAGAACCGGTACGTAGACATTCTGACAGTTAAAAACTACTCCGAGCTTTTCGCTTCGGTACCGGAAGGCGGACGCCTGGTCGTCTGCGGAGGCGACGGAACGCTCAACCGCTTCGTCAACGCCGTTGCAAACGAGAAGGCGGAGCTTCCCGGGGAAGTCTGGTACTGCGCCACCGGAAGCGGCAACGATTTTCTCAAGGACGTCGGCGGCGAAAAGGGCGGCGAACCTGTTGAAATACGCAGATATCTCTGCGATCTCCCGGTCGCGGAAGTAAAGGGAAAGCGCTACCTTTTCATTAACGGAGTCGGCTACGGGATCGACGGCTACTGCTGCGAAGTCGGCGACGCGATCAGAGAAAAATCCGACAAGCCGACGAATTATACCTCGATAGCAGTAAAAGGCGTTCTCTGGGGCTATTCTCCGAGGAGCGCCGAAATAACCGTCGACGGAAAAAAATACGAATTTGAAAAAGTCTGGCTGGCTCCTACGATGAACGGAAGATATTTCGGAGGCGGTATGATGGCGACACCGGGTCAGGACCGGCTCGATCCCGAAAAGAAGCTTTCGCTCCTCGTGTTCTGCGGAAAATTAAGGATTCCCACCCTCATCAATTTCCCGAAGATCTTCAAAGGGACTCACGTCAACCTGAAGGGATGCACCGTTCTGACCGGTCACGATATCACCGTTCGCTACGAAAAGCCGACTCCTCTGCAGATCGACAGCGAAACGATTTCGGGCGTATCCGAATGCCGCTGTGTTTCTTCACTTCTTCTGAAGGAATAAGGACCGAAAATGGAAAAAGGAAAATTCATAACATACCCCGGTCTGGAGGGCACTCCGTACGAACATCCGTGGAAAAGCAAGGACAGGGTCTTCAACTCGCGTGACGAGGAGCTGCTCCCCGGAAAAGGGATACTGAACGTAAAAAAGACCTTCTCTCCCGATCCGGCGAAAAATCTCGTTTCCGCACGTGTGACGGCGACCGCTCTCGGCGTTTTCGATATGTTCGTCAACGGCGAGCGAATAGGCTGCAAAGACGGCGAATATACCGACGCCGACGAGCTGAAGCCCGGCTGGACCGATTACAGATCGAGAGTTTTTGAATTCACCTACGATATAACCGATTCGGTCTGCGACGAGAATCTTTTCGTCGCCGAAATATCTGCCGGATGGTGGAACGGAAGGATCTCCTTCGGATTTTACGGCTGGAAACCCAACGCCTTCTGCGGCGAGATCGTTCTCGAATATGAAGACGGTTCAAGGGAACTCTTCCCCACCGACGAAAGCTGGGACGCCGCCGTCTGCGGCCCCGTCCTGCGAGCGGATATATGGGACGGCGAGTTTTTCGACGCGAGAATCCCCGAGCCATCCATCGAGCCCGAAGCGCACGAATGGAAGAAAGCGGTGCTTTTCGAAGACTTCGGCGGCGAAATCGTTCCGGTCGAAGGCCCCAGGATCCGCAGCTGCGGCGAGCTGATGCTGTCGCCTCAGTCGGCGGTGCTCTATTCCGGGACCGAAGACAACGGGAAGCCGTTCGGAAAGATCCGCGCAATATCGAAAAGCTTTTCCGACGGATGCGAAAGAAAAACGATCAAAAAGGGTGAGACCCTTCTGCTCGACTTCGGTCAGAATATGGTAGGCCGTCCTATCCTCTTCCTTAAAGCCGCACGCGGGACCCGCCTTACCGTTTTCTTCTCCGAAATGCTCAACGACACGGGCGACCCGGGGCGCGGGAACGACGGTCCCGAGGGAAGCGCGTATATTAAGAATTACCGCTCGGCGCTGGCGCGTCTCGTATATATCGCCGCCGGAAGCGAGGAAACCGAACTGTATTTCCCGACCCACGTCTTTTTCGGATTCAGGTATCTGGAGCTCGTCACCGACGGAGAGGTCGAAATACTCGGCGTCAGAGGCGATGTGATACGCTCGGATACCGAGGAGACGGGTGATTTCTTCTGCGACAATCCGGAAGTCAACAGACTGTTCTCCAACGTTGTCTGGGGTATGCGCGGCAATTATCTTTCGGTCCCGACCGACTGCCCGCAGCGCGACGAGCGCCTCGGCTGGACGGGAGACACCCAGATATTCTCGGGAGCCGCTTCCTATCTTGCGGATATCGGCTCGTTCATGCACAAATGGCTGCGCGACGCACGCGATTCGCAAACCGGATTCGACGGGGCGTACTGCGACGTCATCCCCCGGATCTTTACCGGTCACGGCGGAAACGCCGCCTGGGGCGACGCCGGCCTCGTGGTTCCGTGGCGCCTCTGGCAGATGTACGGAGACAGGGAAATCGTCGAAGAGCATTACGATTCGATGGAATACTATATGCGCTACCTTGAGCGGTTCGGTCTCGAGGGCCCGAACACCGCCTACGGAGACTGGCTCAACTACGACGTCACCGACAAGAGATATATAGCGGTCTGCTACTACTTTTACGACGCGGTCCTTATGGAAAAATTCTCGCGCATCCTCGGAAAAACCGAGCGGGCGGAGTATTATTCCGAACTGGCCGGAAGGATACGCGAGCACTGGAGAGAAAGATACTTTGCGGACGGCGTCCTCGCCGCGGATACCCAGACCGGATATCTGCTTCCTCTCGCCTTCGGAATGGTCGAAGGAAAGGAACGCAGCGACTTTATCGCAAAACTGAAGGAAAAGATCGTTTCCAACGACTGTACCCTTTCGACCGGATTCGTAGGGACCGGCATTCTCTGCCGCACCCTGAATGAATGCGGACTCGACTCTCTCGCCTATTCCCTTCTCCTTCAGACGCGGGACCCCAGCTGGCTTTATTCGGTCAGACAGGGCGCGACGACCGTCTGGGAGCGCTGGAACTCATACACTCTCGAACGCGGCTTCGGAGACGTCGGAATGAACTCTTTCAACCATTACGCCTACGGAGCGGTCGCCGAATGGATGTTCTCGGGGATCTGCGGGATAAAACCGGATCCGGAAAAGCCCGGATTTGAAAGCTTCATACTCCGTCCGAATCCCGATTTGCGTTCGGACGAAGAACTTCCCGCCGGTCAGAAAAGAATCAATATCGCTCACGCCACCTACTCGCCGCGCACCGCCGCTCCCGGCGACTGCATCGAATCCGGATGGGAAAGGGTCAACGGGGCGATCGTATACACCTTCACCGTACCCGAGGGGCTTTGCGCGAGAGCCGAGCTTCTTTCCGGACGTTCTTTCCGTCTCAACGGGATGGAGATCGATCCGCGCGAGATCGGCGGGTCCGAAAAAGACGGACGGACCGTATTCCGGCTTGAGCCGGGCAGCTATACAGTCGAAATACAATACTGACAAATCAACAATACGAGGCACACGTTTATGAAGTGGACATCGCTCAACGACATAAGAGAAAAATATCTTTCGTTTTTTGAATCGAAGGGACACCTCCGCCTTCCCTCCTTCCCGCTCATCCCGCAGAACGACAAGTCGCTCCTGCTGATCAACTCGGGAATGGCGCCGATGAAAAAATTCTTCACCGGCGAGGAGGAGCCGCCGCGCCACCGGGTGACGACCTGCCAGAAATGCATCCGCACACCCGACCTCGAGCGCGTCGGACACACCGCCCGCCACGGCACTTTCTTCGAGATGCTCGGGAATTTCTCCTTCGGAGACTATTTCAAGGAGGAGGCAATCCCGTGGGCGTGGGAATTCCTGACAAAGGT
>CACZSP010000015.1 GCA_902783905.1 uncultured Ruminococcus sp. | reverse complement strand
CGCTGACCGACGCCCAGAAGGCGGACATCGCCGACAAAGGTTACGGAGTCTCGGTCATCGGCATCGAATATATGGACTCGTCGAAAAAAGGAACCTCCTTTGAGTCGGCGGCGGGGAAGATGACTTCGGTCGGAAACCTGGTCAACGGTCACTGGGGTTCGTCCTATATGGCGGCGATGTTCTTCGACAAGGCGACCTACAATATCGGCGGCGTAAAAGAGGAAGACGCTCCGTATACCGGCATAATAACTCTGAATTTCGGAGAAAAAAAGATTTTTGAAGCGATCGGATATTTTTCGGGAAGTCTTGACGGCTTCGCGAAAGCCCAGGAGGTCTTCGTCAGCGACGACGGAGAAAACTGGACAAAGGTGCCGTCGGCGTGCTACGACGCCTCGAAAACCGAGCTTGCGTCTCTCGACACCTCGGCCTGTCCCGATCCCTGGAACAATAACAAGGCGACGGTGGAGGTGCTCTTCTCTATGGGAGGCGTATCCGGAAAATACGTGCGCATCGGCATCATACGCGGCGGATCGATCTCTTCCAACCTGACGGGTCTGCAGGAGATAAACACAAGGGAAATCGTCGTGTTCGGCGAATGAAGCGCGCCTTCGCACCGGACGGCACGAAACTGAAATTTTAAGTGCTTCATTAATGTGCTTCATTAATACAATACCGCACGGTTCGCCAGAGCGAACCGTGCGGTATTGTAGTGTAAAAGAATTGTCAGCTCAGCGCGTCGAAAGTTGAGTCGCTGACGGCGTGAGCCGGCTCGCCGCCGGTCACGGTGACGGCCGGGTAGGAGGACGGCACGAAGGACGCCGACTGTCCCGATCTGAAGGATATCCGTATGTTCTCGTTGTCCTTCGTCGTGACGTAGACGTAGGTTCTGGCGCCGTCCGCGTCGGTGTAGGTGGCCTGGGTGCCGGATACGTTGTAGCCGTCAAGATCGATCACCCAGACGCCGGGCGACTCTTCCTTCCAGCTTGAAAATACGTATGCCGCCGCCGACGCGAAGTTTTTGTCGCCGTTGCTGTCGGTGTTGTCGTCGGTGAAAGTTATCGTCGATCCGGCCTTCGGAACGGTGAATATCTCCGAGAAGGAGTACATGCTTCCCGTAGGATTCAGCGTGTTCTTCATCGACGAATGGGTCGACGATCCGACGTATCCGAGGTGCCATCTCAGCGCGACCGTTTCGTCGCCGCCCGTGGAGGGAGTCGTTTCAACCGGCGCCGTCGTTATTTCGGCGGGAGTCGTTTCGACCGGTTCCGTCGTTATTTCGGCGGGGGAGGTGATCTCGGCGGTCGTCTCCTCGCCGGTGACTGCGGGCTGCCCGAGGTTTTCGCTGATCTGCTTTTCGAAATATTTAAGGGCAAGGGCGTGACCCTCGGCGTTGAGGTGTGAGATGTCGCCCGCCGATCTGCAGTACTGGGCTCTGAAGGAGGCGTCGGTCATAATGATCCCCGATTCGGACGACATCGCGTTGATGCAGGGAACGCCCATGTCGGCGCAGAGCGATATCATCGCGTTTCCGTAGTCTCTTACGGCAAGTCCCAGGCTGTTGGTCTGGTTGCCGATCTCCCATACGGTCACGCAGATTATGACGGCGGAAGGATATTTTTTACGAAGTCCCTCGATCGTCGTCCTGACAGCTCCGCGGAAGGTCTTGGTGTCGGTCGAGTCGGCGGATCCCAGCGGGGCGTTCACGTTGAAATCGTTCTTTCCGCCCTGGAGCACGACGACGTCCGGGTTGTTGTCGGGAAGGGAGGTGTACCGGCGGCACATCGGGTTCTTCGACGAGTCGTAGTCGGATATTGCCGATCCGTTGCGCCCCTGGTTGACGACGGTCATATCGTATTTCAGACCGAGCAGCGCCGGCCAGACGTATCTTGTGTCGATCCCGTCGCCGGCAAAGTAGCTGTCGCCGATGAAGTTTACCGTCAGTCCGCGCAGATTCTCGTAATAGGCGCGGGAGCGGTCGGTTTCTGCCCACGACGCAAGATCGAAGAGCCGGTCGTTTTTGGCGGTCCCGTCCATCGCCTGCTGAGATGGCACGACGGCGGGCGCTTTGCCGGTGACCGTTATTACAGGGTATTTGGACGGAACGAAGGAGGACGTCTCGCCCGATCTGAAGGAGATTCTCAGCGATTCGTTATCCTTTTTCGTAGTATAGACGTAGGTTCTGGCGCCTCCGGCGTCGGTGTACTCGGCTTCGGTTCCGGATGCGTTGTATCCGTCAAGATCGATCGACCAGTTGCCCGGGCTTGTTTCCTTCCAGCTTGAGAAGACGTATGCGGACGCCGACGCAAAGTTTGAGTCGCCGTTGCTGTTGGTGTTGTCGTCGGTGAAGGTCACCGTCGATCCGGCTGCGGGGACGGTGAAGATCTCGGACACCGAGTAGTAGCCTCCGGTGAGGTTGAGGGTGTCCTTCCAGGATGAGTGGGAAGACGATCCCACGTATCCAAGATGCCATTTCAGCTCGAGAGGATAATCTGCCGTGCCGTCGGCGGCCGACGTCGGCTCATCCGAGGTCGGCACGGGCGGGAAGACTGTCGTCCCGGTTTCTTCGGTCGCGGAATCGACCGCCGTTTCATCGGATGAAATCTCCGGATCACGGGATTCGGGTCCAGAAGAGGAGGTTCCGGCTCCGGAGGAGGTATCGGGGGTGCCCGTGCCTCCGCATCCGGCAAGCGGAATCACGCAGGCCAGAGCAAGAATGACCGTGAGGATCCCGCGAAGAGTCAGGGAAGAGGACACCGGATGAACAGAGCCGCGGGCGCGCGTTCCGGCGGGGCGGCCAACCGTTTTTTTTCTGTCTGATTTCATTTTTTTCACCGTTTTCAGCAGAGTATTGATACGTGCCGCGGAGAAACCCGGGCGTACCGTTCTGTACGGCTTAATTATATGTGAAATAATAAAAAAAGTCAAGAGAAAAGATGACGGCCGGTGAAATTGCCGTTTGTCATCTGTCCCGCCGCATGAAAAGGAACATGCCGAAACGCGCCAGGCGTTGGCACATCGGAGCCGGATATGCCGAATTATTTCGCGATAATCAATGTAATGCCACATAATGAGGCGCAATATTTAGCACTCTTATAAAAAGACTGCCAACATTTACAAAAACGACATAGAAAAAACATAAATTATTCACAATTGGGGTGTATAATATTGTCGTAAACAAAAGAGAGGCGCTGCGGGCGTCCGGAAGCCGGCAGCCACCCTCCGAACAAAATACACGGAGGTATTTATTATGTTTGAACTTACACCTTATTTTCACAACCGTCACCAGAGAGGCGTGAACGTATACGATCCGTTCCGCGAACTCGACGATTTTGAGCGCTCCTTCTTCGGAGAGCGCATCCACACCTTCAGCACCGATATCACCGATAACGGCGACTCCTACACCGTCGAGACCGATCTGCCCGGATTCAACAAGGACGACATCAAGATCGATATCGCGGGAGACACCATGACGGTCAGCGCCGAAAGGCACAGCAACTACGAAAAGGACGACAAGAAGTCGAAATACGTGCGTGTCGAAAGGTCCTACGGTTCCTACAGCCGCGCCTTCGACATCACGGGGATCGACTCGGAGAACATCACCGCCGCCTACGACAACGGCGTCCTGACCCTGACTCTTCCCAAAAAGTCAGCAAAAGAACCCGAAACGAGAAGACTCGAGATCAAATGATCTTCTGATCACTGCAACAAACGAATAAGCTGCGCGCGCCGGACTGCCGATGAGTCCGGCGCGCGATTTTTCGTGTTTCACAATATGGTTTGCGTCCCTTATTCATTTGATTGTGACGTGCCGGCGTCTCAAATGCCGGATTGGAACAATCGATAGGCGGCGTCGTTCCGGAAGCACCGCAACCGGTCGAAACTTACGGCAGAAATGACAAAACTTTCGAACAACCGTTGGCAAAGTACTTGATTTTTATGATTGGAGGAGGTATAATATAGTCGAAACTTACGGCAGAAACGTCTTAAATTCCGATTGTGGAGGCTCTTATGATTATTAAAAGAGATTTTTACCTTGACCAAATCATCGAAAGGATGTGGGATGGGAATATTAAAGTTATTACCGGAATCAGAAGGGGAGGTAAGTCCACTCTTCTTTTTATACTGTTTAAAGAATACCTGCTTTCCACGGGCGTGAATGAAAGACAAATCATTGAAATCGAACTGGATAAGAGAAAGTTTTACAGGTACAGAAATCCAATCGATCTGTGTGAATACGTCGAAGAGATTGTCACCGGGGATAAAAGCACGAAATACTATCTTTTTATCGACGAGGTGCAATACACGACAACGGCAGCGGATAAAGAAAACGGCAATATTGAGGTCACGATATATGATATGCTCAATGAATTGAGGGCATACCCTAACCTCGATTGCTACGTTACGGGAAGCAATTCCAGAATGTTATCCAGCGACATTGCTACGGAATTCAGGGGCAGATCCAGTCAGATAAAAGTTTATCCCCTGTCTTTTGAGGAGTTTTACGCTTACCGGGGAGGCGTGGAGAGTGAAGCGTTTGATGAATATATGCTTTACGGCGGGATGCCGGGACTTGTAAACGAGCCTACGCCCGAAAGAAAGCGTGCGTATTTGAAAAATCTGTATGATGAGATTTATATCAAAGACCTGGTGGAGCACGCGAAAATTCAACGGGAAGACGTACTGGAAAACATGCTTGACTATCTGGCCTCGCAGATTGGGTCGTTAACAAATGCAAGCAAAATAACCGGAGCGCTTAACGTAAGGTTGACAGCGAAAATAACCGATGATACGGTCTCCAGGTACTTGAGGCATACGATGGACGCTTTCCTCATTTCCGAGGCAAAGAGGTATGACGTGAAGGGGAAAAAGTATTTTGACTACCCGAATAAGTATTATTACACGGACATCGGCCTACGCAACGTCCGCTTGAACTATCGGCAAATCGACCCCGGACACATGACGGAAAACGTCATTTATAACGAACTGATAAGGCGCGGGTATTCCGTGGACGTCGGTGTTGTGGAAGACAGAAGAGGCGGTGATAAAAAGCTGAAAGAGATAGATTTTGTCGTCAATTATTCTGACAAAAGGATCTATATTCAATCCGCTTTGAGAATGGAAGAACAGGAAAAGGCGGATGCGGAACTTGATTCGCTGCGGCTTACCGGAGACTTCTTTAAGAAAATCGTTATCAGGCGGGATATCCCGACGAGTTTTTATGACGACAGCGGGGTATTTAATTGTAACCTGCTTGATTTCCTGATGAATCGTGTTGAACTTCTGTAAACTGCCGGAAAAGTGGTGAAATGATAAGGAAAAACAGAACAACGACATATTTTTGTATAAAGACGATACGGAGAAGCTGAAATGACGGATTTCCCCCTGATCTCGCCGCCGCTCGGCGAAATATACATGTTCAACAAGCCCGCCGGCTATCTCACTTCCTGCCGGGATCCGTACGGGGCGACGGTAATGGAGTTTTTTCCCGAAGGGACCGCCGGCCGGCTCCATCCTGTGGGACGACTTGACAGAGATACGCGGGGACTCCTTCTTTTCACCGACGACGGCCGGGTCGACCGCGCCCTGCTGGAGCCGGAGAGGCACGTGCCGAAAAAGTACTTTTTTTACGCCATCGGCGAAGTGACTCCCGAAATGGCCGAAAAGATCGCAAGCGGAGTTTTCATAGGCGGCAGCGGAGTCATGTCCCGTCCCGCTGTTTTCCGCCGGACCGGCGTATTCACCGTTTCACAGATAGCCGGATACCTTCCGCCGTCGCGGAAGACGAGATATCTGAAAAATCCGAACGGCGCCGCCTTTTCGGCGGAGCTGGAGATAAGCGAGGGAAGGAAGCATCAGGTCAAGCTGATGATGCGTGCCGTCGGTTGCCGGGTCGTTTACCTGCGCAGGATCTCCGTCGGAGGCATCAGTCTCGACGAATCCCTCCCCGAGGGAGAGTACAGGCCGCTGAACGAAGGCGAAAGAAAGATTATAGAGGCGTACGTTGCGGCGTCCGAACAGCGCCCGACGGTAAAAAATGATTGACTGATCGGACGTTTTGATATATAATAAAATGTTATAAAAAGCGTATTGTATGAAAGGATCTGCCGCCGTGAACGAATTTCTGAAAGAATATTTATCCGAGCGGGACTATGCCGCCGTCGCCGGACGCGCCGCCGACTGGATCGCCGCCTGGTTCGAAAAAAACGGGAAGGATTCTCCCGTCGTGATCGGTATCTCGGGAGGAAAGGACTCGACGGTCGTCGCCGCGCTTTGCGTGCGCGCGCTCGGGAAGGAGCGGGTCTTCGGCGTACTTATGCCCAACGGGCTGCAGCCGGACATCGGGACGTCCTACGACGTCGTGAAGACCCTGGGTATAAAATACGCCGAGATCAATATCGACGAAGCTTACGACGGCGTGGTCGCGTCGATGCGGGGCGCCGGTATCGAGCCGGGGACGCAGACGCTCGTCAACCTCGCGCCGCGGATCCGGATGTCGACTCTTTACGCCGTCTCGCAGTCGCTCGGAGGCAGGGTCTCCAACAACGGCAACCGCTCGGAGCGGTACGTGGGCTATATGACGGTCTGGGGAGACACGGCGGGTGATTTCGCGCCGCTTGCCGGACTGACGGTGACCGAGGTGCGGCTGGTCGGCGAGGCTCTCGGACTTCCGACGCGCTTCGTGCACAAGCCCCCGTTCGACGGACTTACAGGAAAGACCGACGAGGACAATCTCGGCTTTTCATACGAGACGCTTGACACTTACATACTGACAGGCGTATGTCCCGACGCCGACGCCCGCCGTCTTATCGACGCAAAGCACAGGGCAAATCTATTTAAAACGTTGCCGATGGCGTCCTTCGATCCGGGATGCTGACCGCCGTTTACGGGGGCAGCTTCGATCCTCCGCACGCGGGGCACCTGCGGGCCGCCTCTCTTGCCGTGAAAGAACTGGGCGCCGACAGGATCTTCATTATTCCCGCGGCCGTATCCCCATTTAAAAAAAGGCGCCGCGGTCAGCCGACCGACGCCGGGCGCCTGGAACTCTGCCGTCTCGCTTTTTCCGGGATACCCGGAGCCGAGGTCAGGGACGACGAGATACGCCGGGGAGGGACGAGCTACACAGTCGATACACTCGAGGCGCTTAAAAACGAATATCCCGACGACACCTTTTTCCTCGTCATCGGGTCGGATCAGCTGATCTCATTCAGAAAATGGCACGAATGGCGCCGTATCCTTTCGATCTCGCCGCTTTTTGCCGTTTTGCGGGACGCGGGAGATCTTGAGGCGGCGCTGGCCGAGGCGCGCGCGATAGAGGACGAGACCGGCTCGCGGGTGACGCTTTACACCGAAGACCCCCTGGTCGTCAGTTCGACGGGCGTGCGGGACGGAACGGCCGACGCGGGACTTCCCGCGGCGGCGGAGGAATATATCAAAAAACACAGACTATATCCGAAACGGAGAGCAAAAAAGTGAACGGTTCGCCGCTGACAGAGAAAAAAGGATGGCTATCGGGCGCCGCCCTGAAGTATATCGCCATTGTTTTGATGATAATCAATCACATGGGATACGTCTGGTTCGACCGTTTCGCCGACGGCCCCGACTGGCTCGAGGATCTTATGTGGTACGTGACCCGTCCCTCCTTTTTCATTTTCGCTTTTCTTATCGCCGAGGGGTTGATCCACACCCGCAGCCGCCCGAAATATCTTTTCCGGCTCGCGCTTTTCGCCTTTATATCCGAACCCTTCTTCGATTTCTGCTTTTACGGGACCTTCTGGTCGCCGGGAAATCAGAACGTTTTCATAACCCACTTTCTCGCCGCCGCGGCTGTTACCGTAACCGAGGCTTTTCCCGAATGCAAAAAGGTGCTGGCTCCCCTGACCGGCATTCTCGCCGGACTCGCTGCGCACCTGCTCAGTACCGATTATTCCTTCTTCGGGGTCGCCGTCATACTCTGTCTTTATTATCTGCACGACGCCGACGAAGGGTTGAAATACAGCGTTCTGGTCGCGGTGACCCTCGCCGGATGCCCTCTGATGCTGATTTTAAACAATATCGACCGACTTTCCGCCGTTTTTACGAACAAATATCTCGGCGTCATGCTCGACTACACCGTCACCGAGGCGATGGGGCTGCTGGTGATACCGCTGCTCACCGCCTACAACGGGCAGCGCGGGCGTCAGATGAACAAATACGTTTACTACTCGATCTACCCGCTCCATCTGCTGCTTTTCGGGCTGTGGGGAAAGTTTTTCGGAACGAAATAAACCGGAGATCTGCGAAAAATGTATGAAAGCGCGATAAAGCTGATAGAAAAATACGACGAAATAATTATCCACCGCCACTCGCGTCCCGACGGAGACGCCGTGGGCAGTCAGGCGGGTCTTGCCGCTGTTATAAGGGAAAACTACCCCGGCAAAAAGGTGCTCTGCGCGGGAGATCCCGCGGGAAGATATTCCTTCATTCCGGGCTCCGGGACCGACGGTATCGGGGACGGGGAGTATTCCCGGGCTCTCGGTATACTGCTCGACTGCTCGGCGGCGTCTCTCGTGAGCGACGCCCGGGTCCTCGGCGCAAAGGAGACCTTGCGGATCGATCATCATATTTTCGTTGAAAAGATATGTTCGACCGAAATAACCGATACTTCGGCCGAAAGCTGCTGCGGGATGATCTGCGATCTTGCCGCCGAAGCGGACCTTTCGCTGACTCCCGACGCGGCGACCGCTCTTTACGCCGGGCTCGTGACCGATTCGGGGCGTTTCAGATACGACTCTACGGGGAGCGCGACCTTCCTTCGCGCCGCCCGGCTCGCCGACGCCGGAGCGGATATCGGACGTGTCTACCGGGAGCTTTACGCCGAAAAATTCGAGAACGTGAAGCGCCGAGCCGAATATATCCTCAAGATCCGCTTCACTCCGGCCAACACCGCTTATATATACACGACCAGGGAGGAACTTGAGTCCTCGGGAGCCGATCCGTTTGCGATCTCCCGCGGAATGGTGGGAGTCATGGGGGACATCCGGGGCGTCGGAGTCTGGGTCAACTTCACCGCGACCGACGGCGGGATCCTTTGCGAGATAAGGTCGGCCGAATACAATATCAACCCGGTAGCGGTCAAATACGGCGGAGGCGGACACGCAAAGGCGAGCGGATGCACCCTCCGGGACGAGGACGAAATGCGCGCCCTCCTTGCGGATCTTGACGCGCTGCAGTCGGGAAAGGAATGACGGGAAAATGCCGGAAATAACCGCACGGATACTGGAAAAGATAAAAAAACACGAAAAGATCGTCATAGTAAGACACAGGCGGCCCGACGGAGACGCACTCGGCGCCTCCTACGGACTGCGGGAGATCCTTCGCGCGTCCTTCCCCGGAAAGACGGTGGTGTGCGTCAACTCGGATTCGTCCGAGCATCTTGCCTTTATGGGGAATGAGGACGCTCCCGTTCCCGAGGAGGATTATCCCGGATATCTTGCCGTAGCTCTCGACACGGCGACCGAGGACCGCCTGGCAAATCCGTATTTTGCGTCGGCGGGAGATCGGATCCGGATCGACCATCACGTGGATATAAGACCCTACTGCGAATGCGCCTGGGTTGAGGAGCGGCGTTCGTCGACCTGCGAGATGATCGCGGCTTTCCGGGCGGAATTTCCGGACGAGCTCGTGCTGAACCAAAGAGCCGCGGCTCTTCTCTTCTGCGGAATGGTCACCGATTCCGGCAGATTCCGCACAAGGGACGTCTCGGGCGAGACTTTGCGGCTTGCCGGAACGCTCCTTGACACCGGGATCGACACCGAGACCCTCTTTTCACAGCTGAATCTCGACGATTTCGAGGCGGTCGCCTTCAAGGCGTTCGCGCTCGGGGAAATAAAGCGCACAGGATCCGGAGTCGCGTATCTGACGGTAACGTCCGACGTCATATCCCGCTTCGGAATTTCGCAGGAGGACGCCAGCGCGTCGGTCTCCTATATGGAAAACATACGGGGAAGCATAATCTGGATCGCCTTTATAGACAATCCGGACGGGAGCATACGCGTGCGTCTGCGCTCAAGATTCGTCCCGGTCAACCGGCTGGCGGAAAAATACCGCGGCGGCGGACACGAATGCGCCTGCGGAGCGACTCTTTACGAAAGAAGCGAGATCGGCGACCTCCTTTCGGACGCCGACCGCCTCTGCGCCGAATTCAAATCCGCCAACCCGAACGTTTTCTGACAGAAGGAAGCGCTGAATGTCTTCAAAAGAAAAAATCGGTCTCGGTCACAGACTGAAGTTTTTTGTAAAAAATCACGCGGTCGTCTGCATAGCGGCGGCCGCGGCGCTCGTTACCTGCTTTTTCGTTCCTCCCGACCGGGAATATCTCGGCTATTTCGACTGGAAAACGCTTTCCTGCCTTTTCATCACGCTTGCGGTCGTCTGCGCCCTGCGCAACGTCAAATTCTTCACCATAATCGCCCGTAAGACCGTCAACCTGACGGGAAATCTGCGGGTGCTGGCGATAGTGCTCGTCGTAATGACCTTCCTCGGCTCGATGGTGCTTGCCAACGACATGGCGCTGATCACCTTCCTTCCGATCGGATATTACGCTCTCTCGGTCGCGAAAAAGGAAAAATACAGCGCCTTCGTTTTCGTTCTGCAGAATATTTCGGCAAACCTCGGCGGGATGCTGACTCCCTTCGGCAACCCGCAGAACCTTTATATCTACACGAAATTCAATATCCCCGCCGGCGAGTTCACCCTGATAATGCTCCCGCTTTTCCTGCTTGCCGTCGCAATGCTCGTCGGCTGCTGCTTTTTCCTGAAGCCGGAAAAGATCCTGCTTACCGAAGACCTTGCCGACCGGCTGAAGGTGAAGAAAACGGTTTTTCTTCTCTGCCTTTTTGCCGTTTCGGTCCTTTGCGTTTTCCGTCTGATCGACTACCGGATCGCTCTCGCCGTAGTGACGGTCGGGATAATCGTCGCCGACAGACGCGCCCTCCTTTCGGTCGACTACCCGCTGCTTTTCACTTTTTTCTTCTTTTTTATATTCTCGGGGAATCTCGCGAGGACCGAAGGCGTTAAGACGGTGATGGAAAAACTTCTGTCGGGCGGAGTGCTTCTGCCGTCGCTCGCGTCCTGCCAGTTCATAAGCAACGTGCCGACAGCCGTCCTCCTTTCGCGCTTTACCGACAATTACCGGGAATTGCTTTACGGCGTCAATATCGGAGGGACCGGGACGCTTATCGCGTCGCTGGCGAGCATTATAACCTACAGCGAATTCAAGCTTCTCTATCCGGGACAGGGAGGAAGATATATGAAAGTCTTCACGCTGCTCAACGCCGTCTTCCTTTTCGTTCTCGGCGCCGCGGCGTATCTGCTCGTTAAGATCGGATAGCTGACGTGAAACAACAGAATATCTGAAACAACAGTAGGGGGATGTTAAAAAACTCGGGTCACGAGTTTTTTACATCCCCCGTCGACTTTTTCTCGGCGCGAGACAGCGCAGTTTTTGCTCATTTATGCTGGATTATCTTATGTTTTCCGGCAAAAACCGAAATTCTCGCGCAAATTCGGCGGAATCCCGCCCGCCGAATTTGCGGGGCTGTTTAAAAAGTTGACTTTTTAAACAGCCCCGAGATCAATTGTTTTGTTACAGTGTTTTACTCGTTATCCTTCCGCAAGCACGACGAGGTGCGACGGGAACTGGGAGACGCCGACGGCGCTCGGGTCGTCGGTCAGGTATTTGATGAGAGACGCGCTCATCGTCGCGAACTCCTTGTAGGAGCCAAGGTAATACGTTCCGCCCGCGACTTCCGCCGTGGGTATCGAAAGCGCCGCGTTCCAGACGTAGACGGCGGTCGGAGTATCGGTCAGACGGACTCCTGCTTTGCCGGACGTGTACTCGTAAATGTCGACGTAGGTCTTTTTGCCGTCCTTTTCAAAGTAGGCGCGGTAGCCGCCCTCGACCTGCTCGAGCGTCAGATCGACGCCCTTTTCGGGCTTGTCGGAGGTCGCGAGGTAGTTGCCGTCCATCTCGCCGGTGAAGTAGAGGGTCTTGCCGAGCTTTGCCTGTTCTATGGCAAACTTGTAGGATTTGCCGACTTCGGGAGAAGTGACTGCCTCGGCCTTGAGGACCACTTCTTCAACGGTCACAAGGTGAGAGGGGAACTGGGAGACGCCGACGGCTGTCGGATCGTCGGTCAGATACTTGATGAGCGATACGCTCATAGTCGCGAATTCCTTATAGGCGCCGAGATAATAGGTGTTGCCTATGAGAGAAACGGTCGGGATCGCCAGAGCCTCGTTCCAGTTGAAGACGCAGGTCGGAGTTTCGGTCAGCTGAACGCCTACCTTGCCCTGGGTGTACTCGTAGATATCGATATAGATCTTCTTGCCGTCTTTTACGAAGTAGGCGCGGTAGCCGCCCTCGACCTGCTCGACGGTCAGATCCACCGCTTTTTCGGCCTTGTCGGAGGTCGCAAGGTAGTTGCCGTCCATCTCGCCGGTGAAGTAGAGCGTCTTGCCGAGCTTGTTCTGATCCATGGCGAACTTGTATGACTTGCCGGGCTCGGGAGCGTCGACGACGGTCGTCTTGTAGTTTGCTTTCGCGGCGGCGTCGACGGTGATCTCGAATTCACGGGTCTCGGTCACGCTTCCGCACTTGAGCTCGGCGGTGAGCTTGACCTTTGTCTCCTCCTCGGGGAGGGTGACCTTGAGCTTGCCTCCGTCGACCTTGGCGCAATCCTTGTCGGACGTCCAGGTGACGGCGACCTTGGAATATGTGCCGCCGGTCGCCGGCAGATCGATCTCGGAATCCTCGGTCACGTTGGCGGGAATTGTGAGATTTTCCTTTTCATAGGCGACCATTTCGGCGTCCGATTTTTCGGGCAGACTTACGTATCTGAAGGCGTCGGCCGTGACGGGGGTCAGATAGAAGGCGCCGTCGTAAACGCAGATGACGCCGGTCGCGTCGGCTATCCAGCCGGTGTGGGATTCGAATTCGCTCTTGAAGGCGGTCTGTTCGTCCTTGGTGAGCGGGCAGACGGAAGAGGAGATGCGGATGTAGCTCGTGTTTTCGCCGAGCTTGAACCTGAAGTAACCTCTCTTGGCGTCGGATTCGGTCTGCTTTACGATCTCGACGCCCTTGATCGTCACGAGAAGCGCCTGTTTTTCGACAAGGGACTTGTCTTTAAGATCCTTCGCGTTCTTGAACGCTTCGGTGTAGTCGGCGGGGGTGACGGCGGTCTTTTCGGAGTTGATTATCTCGACGACGGCGGTGCCCTGTGCGATCTCGTAGGTGCCGCTGTAGGTGTCGCGGGCTCCGGTGACGCGGATCTCCATTCCGACTTCAAGCTTGTCGTCGGTCACGGGGTCGGTGGCCATACCGTAAACGTAATATCCGCCGTCCTTGTCCTGCAGATAAATGCAGTTGTAGGAGTTGCCCTTCGATTTTGCCATGATGCCGGTGATAACGCCCTTGACGACCACCGTGGATTTGGCGGGAGCGTCGACGTATTCCTGCCACGACAGCTCGCGGAACGCCGGGACCTTGTGGTTGAAGGTGGTTTCCGCGGTCTTTCCGTCCGGTCCGGTTATCGTTGCCTTCAGGACGTAAACGATCTCGGTCTCGGTCTTTTCATCGACGTCGACGGTGATCTGGTTGTCGGTCACGGTCGTTCCGACTGTGACTCCCGACGCAACGTCGACCGACCAAGTGATGTCGTATTTAACGTTGTCGATATTTGTCGACGCGATCACCTGATAATCCGACGCGGTCGCTTCGGGGGCGTCCTTGTACATCGCGCGGACCATGTCCTTCGCGAGCGTCAGTCCGTCCTTTTCGTTGTCGGGCTGTTCCTGATTGTTGCAGGCGGCAAGAGCGCCGAGCACGAGCATTACCGATAAAAGTAACGCGAGGAATTTTTTCATTGCTTTTCTACCTCTTCAGTGAATTGTTATGTCGCTGTCGGAGAAGACCTTGATCTGGTAGTCTCCGCTGTAGTAATCGACTATCCCGCGGACGTCGATCGTTTTTCCTTCGTATCTGTCGGCTGTGATGATGCGGTTGTCGGCGTCGTAAAGAACGACGGTGCGGACCGGGATCTTCGTTCCGTCCGGCGCTTCGCAGGTGAGCGTCATCGCTCCGTTGGACGAGCTCGTCTCGTTGTTGGTCGTGTAGATCGACTTTACCTTAAGCGATTTTGCCGACACGCTCGAGTTGAGGATGAGAGCCGCATAGTCGAATTCCTTCTTTTCGTCCTCTCCGACGGTGACGGTCACCTTGCCGGAGGCGAACTGCGCCGGATCGATCTCAACGAAAGCGCCGTTGAAGCCCTCGCCGAGCTTCTGTATGTTGCCCGGGTCGTTCGGCTTCATCTGACGGTAGGTAAGACCGGAAACCTGCCAGGTCCCGCCTGCCTCGTAATACTGAACGGTGCCGACGATGCGAACGCGGTTGCCGACCGACAGTATCTGAAGCCCTTCTCCCGAGAGGCCGAAGCCGTAGTAGACGTAAATGCCGTTGTACAGTCCGTTTTCGGGATCGAACTCCTCGACGTAGACGCCGTTGTTGTTGTTGAGAACGACGACTCCCTCGAAAGCGACCTTCTGTGCGTTGTACGCCTCGGTGTTTATACGCAGCTCGGCGAGAGTTATCTCGCGCGCGTCTCCGTAATAGAAGTCGGGATCCTTCTGTCCGGAATAGATGTTGAGCTTCTGCGCCTTCGCCTGATCGATCGCCTGCATGCAGACGCTTCCGTAGCGGTTGTTGGCCGAGGAGGAGGCGATGGCAAGCCCGTTCTGAAGAAGCTCGATATTGAGGTTGCGGTAGGCGTCGCCGCCGGCGGGCTTATACCAGACCCATACGAGGCAGCGGGTGCCCGTCGAGTCGATGTCCCAGTTTGCCGTATCCGATTCGACGACTATCGATTCGGCGCCGGACAGCTTCTCTTTGGTGAAATTCGACGCCTTCTTGCCCCATTCCTCGACTTTTCCGGTCGATTCGGGGGTGTTGACGGCAATATATCTCGCCTTGAGCAGTCCGGTCTCGTATACGTTTTCGGGAATGTTGAAATGCGTCGTGTCGCCGTCGACGTAAGTTTTTACCGTGACTTCGGCGCGCAGGGTGCCCGATCCCGGATCGAGTGTGACGCTCGCGGCGTAGTCGACGGCGTCGCCGGACTGGCCCGAGCCGCTGTCCGTCCCGTCCCCGCTCCCGCGCTGGCAGGAGACGAGGATGAGAACGAGGGCGAGAAGAGCCGCAGTTAAAATCAGTAAACGCTTTTTCATTCGTTTTCCGCGGAGTTTATCCGTTGTACTCGCATTCGTCGATTGCGTCGGCAAACGCCTTCGCAATCATATTGTCGACGTTTCCGCCGTCGTCGGCGGTAAGTACCTTTGCCATAAGATCGCCGACCTGGCTGCGGGCGGTGGAAGATCCGTTAAAGGCGGGAGAGGTGTAGTAGGCCTTTTCCTGCTCGAGACAGATCTTTGCCGAAAGAGCGGATACGAAGTCGCCGCCGTCGGCCTTGGCGAGGAATTCCTTGTAAACCTCGTTCTCGGAAACCGATTTGATGACGGGAACGTATCCGGAGGCGATTGAGAACTCGGCCTGGAACTCAACGCTTGTCGTCAGGAACTTGACGAAGAGCCAGGAAGCCAGGACCTCCTGCGGGTTGTCCTTCTTGAATATGCAGACCGACGGTCCCTGGGAGATGACCTTCGGGTTGGACGTGTCGACCTGAGGTATAGTCGCGATGCCTACCTCGAAGGGGTACTTGTCGTCGCTGCCCTTGGTGGGACGCTGATGGGTCGCGCCGGCGGAGGAGCCGATCGACATATAGCTCTTGACGGCGTCGGCGTCGGTGGCGGTGAACAGACCGGAGGTGTACGCTCCGAAAATGCTCTGGGTCGTCAGATAACCCTTCTTGTACCACTCGCGGAATTTTTTGACGAAATCGCGGTTGGTCTGGTTGTCGAAGAGATATTTCCGGCCGGTCGCGCTGGTGTAGGGAGAGCCGTACTGTTCGCACATCGTGATGAACCAGTTAGCTTCGCTGTCGTATCCGAGCGGGATGGATTTGGGATCGATTTCCTTTATCTTCGCGCAGACTTGCTCGAGTTCGTCCCAGGTCGTGGGAACCCGGATGTTGTTGGCATCGAAGAAGGTCTTGTTGTAGTAAAGGACCTCGGTCGATTTCGAGAAGGGCATGGTGTACATAAGTCCGTCTCCGAACTGCTGTCCCTCTTTGTAGTAGCCCTCGATGAAATCGGCTTTCTGCTCGTCGGTAAGACCGAGTATCTCGGTCGTTCCGTCGGCGCGGGTGACCTCGAGTTTGCTGTCAATGAGGTTGTCAAGCGTCGCGACGACCTTGGCTATGTTGTAAAGAGCGACGTGGTCGGGATAGCAGTACGCGATGTTGGGCTGTCCCTTTACCGAGATCTCTTTGCTTATCTGGTCGCGGACGTCATCGTATCCGCCGACCTGCTCCTCCTCGATGTGGATCTGAGGATAGAGCTTGTTGAATTCCTCGATGTAGATCATGAGGACGTCGTGAAGGTTGGAGCCCATGGTGTGGTAGAATTTGATCGTTACTTCGCTTCCGTCGTATCCGCCTTCGGGAACGTCGAAGTTCGGGAGAGCTTTTGATCCGCCGCATCCGGTAAAGGAGAGAAGCAGAATTACGGCTGCCAGAAGAAGCGATGCAGTCCTGATTTTTTTCATGTCGGTATTCCTTCCGTTTTGAATTAATATCGTTGTTATCCCTTGATTCCGCTGCGGCTGACGCCTTTCATGATGTACTTGCGCAGGAAGATGAATACAAGGAAGAGAGGGATCGAAACGAGGGCGACCGCCGCCATCTGGACGGGAAAGTTCGTCGTGCCGTCCTCGTAGATGAGGTTGGCGCCGCGAAGACCGTTGGTGACGAGCTTGTGGGCTTCGTCGTTGGCGACGAGGCGCGGCCACACGTATGAGTTCCAGGCGCCCATCATTTTCAGAATGGTGATAGAGATGAGAGTCGGGAGAGAAAGCGGGATCATCACCTTCCAGAGGTATTTTATATCGCTGGTGCCGTCCACCTTCGCCGCGAGATAAAGCTCGTTGGGTATCTGCAGGAAGTTCTGGCGCAACAGGTAGATGTAAAACACGCTGACGAGGAAGGGAATAATGAGAACTCTGTAGGACTTCATCCATCCGAGGGAGTTGACGGTGATATAGTTGGTGATGGTGAAGAGCTCGCCGGGTATCATCATGGTGGCAAGCAACGCGGCAAACAGGAGATTCTTGCCCTTGAATTCAAGGCGCGCGAAGGCAAAAGCCGTAAGCACGGTTATGACGAGGGAAAGAAGGGTGGACACGACTCCGACGAACACCGTGTTGAGGAAAAGCCTGCCGAGGTTGCCCTTTTCAAAGGCTTCGAGGTAGTTCGAGAAGAGAATCTTCCTCGGGAAAAGGGTCGGAACGCTGAGTTCGTACTCGGCGCGGCCCTTGAGAGAGGAAATGACCATCCAGTAGAACGGGAAAATTACGCTTATCGCCACAGCGATGAGAAAAGCGTATATAACAACCTTGACCAGAGTCCCGAACACCTTCTGGGTTTTCGTTTTTCTGCCGATATCTGTCTCTGCCGTAACTGTTCTGTTCATTTTGCACCTCTCAGTAATGCACGCGCTTCTTGCTCACGTAGAGGTTGAGAAGCGTCACGGCGAGAATAATGACGAACAGTATGAGCGCCGCCGCGCTGGCGCGGCCCTGGGCGTCGGATTCGAGAGCGTCGTAGATGAATCCGACCATGGTGTTGAGGCGCTTCGGTTCTCCGACCGGTCCGCGGTTTTCACCGAATATACCGATTATGCTCGAATATTCCTTGAATCCGCCGATAAATCCGGTTATGACTACGTAGGCGATCATCGGGGAGAGGAGCGGTACGGTGATGCGGGTGAAGGTGCGTACGCGCGAGGTGCCGTCGACCTTTGCGGCGTCATAGTACTGCTTGTTGACCGACTGGAGTCCGCCCAGAAGAATGAGGATCTTGAAGGGAAGGGCGTTCCATATTATGTAGATCACCATCACGGCGATATTGGCGACGTAGGAGGAACCCACGTTGACCCAGTTTATCGGCTGTCCGCCGAAGAACTGGATAATGTTGTTTATTATACCTGACGTGACGATTATGTTGGCGGGATCGGAAAGATCGGGGCTGGTCACGTTGCCGACTATGTTGAACATGGCGGCGAAAACCATTCCGATGGCTATCGAGTTGGTGACGTAGGGAAGAAAATAGATCGTCTGAAGCAGCCGGCCGAGCTTTTTTATCGAGTTGAGGCAGACCGATATGATCAGCGCGAGGAGCGTCGAGATCGGTACCGTCAGGACCGTCAGAAGCATCGTGTTGCCGAGGCAGAGGAGGAATCTCTTGTACTTCAGGACCGATATGAAGTTCTGAATGCCGAAGGTGAATGATGCGCCTCCCGCCTCGCTCAACGTGCCGTATTCGTTCAGAAACGCCATGCGAAGGGTGTTAACGATCGGCCATACGGTGAAAATGAGGAGCAGAAAGAGAGCGGGCGAAAGGTAGACCCACGCCTTCCACTGGTTTTTGCTTTCGACCATATCAACCACCGAAATAAATGCGTTCCGACGTTTCGGCGTCGAACAGATAGGTTTTGTGCGGCTTGAGCGAGAAGCACACTTTTTCCGCCGACGGGTCGATTTTTACGTCGGAGTCGATTATCGAGCGGACCGTCGGGTTGAGAGAGGCCGGGTGCGTCGAAACGACGCTGCAGTCGCGTCCCATGACCTCCACGTTGGTCAGGTTGCAGACGAAGGGTCCCCCCTGATCGACGATGAAGCCCTCGGGACGGATTCCGACGAAGACCTTTCCGTCGCGGGCGCCCGGAACGGCGAGGACGTTGTTGTCGCCGATAAAGAGGCGTCCTTCGGCGACTGTTCCGTCGAAGACGTTGATGGGAGGCGTGCCGAGGAATTTTGCCACGAAGAGGTTGACAGGATCCTCGTAGACGTCCTGCGGTTTGCCGATCTGCTGGAGGACGCCCTCCTTCATGACCACGATGACGTCGGAGATGCTCATCGCCTCTTCCTGGTCGTGGGTGACGAAGATGGTGGTGATGCCGGTTTCCTTCTGTATCCGGCGGATCTCCTCGCGGGTCTGGAGACGCAGACGGGCGTCGAGGTTTGAAAGCGGCTCGTCGAGAAGCAGAACGCGCGGCATTTTGACGAGGGCGCGGGCGATGGCGACGCGCTGCTGCTGTCCGCCGGACAGTTCGTTCGGCTTGCGGTCCATCAGCTTGTCGAGCTGAACCAGCTTTGCCGCCTCGTAGGCGCGATCGAGCATCTGCTGACGGGTCGGGCGCTCGGCGCCCTTGAGGTTTTCAAGCGGGAAAAGGATGTTCTGCTTGACCGTCATGTGCGGGTAAAGCGCGTAGTTCTGGAAGACGAGTCCGACTCCGCGGTGCTCGGGCGGCAGGTCGGTCACGTCGTCGTCTCCGAAGAAGATCTTGCCTCTCGTCGGTTTTTCGAGTCCGCAGATCATATAGAGCGTGGTGCTCTTTCCGCATCCGGAGGGTCCGAGAAGTCCGACGAGCTTTCCGTCCGGGATCGTAAAGGTGAAATCGTTTACCGCGACGACTTCCTCTTTTGATTTCTTGTTCCGGCTGGGAAAGATTTTTGTCAGGTTCTGAAGTTCAACTTTCATGTTTCACCCTTTTTTATTTGGTTTATATTTTTTCGTTTATTTGGATCAAACGAATGAAAAGTTAAAAATGAAAAATCGTAAAGATCAACTATTCATTTTTCATTTTTCATTATTCATTTCCTTTTCCTTCTCGTCCGCGTAAATAATCTGCGTCTGCGCGTCGACGGCGACCGATCCGGCGAGGACGTCGTGTATCAGCGCGCGTCTGCCGCTCGCGCAGAAGAAGATCAGCTGCGCTGCGGCGATCGCCGCAACCGGAGCAAAGGTGAGCAGGGCGTTCATGCCGCGGAAATAGAAGAGCATAATCAAAAGAACGGGGATCATCGTCTCGACCGCGTATTTGCCGAGTATCGCGCGGGTGAAAAGCTGTATGCGCGACAGCCGTACGCCGTCGGGACGTATCACCCCGATGGAAAAAATCTTTTTGCCGAGAGTCTGACCGTTCCCGAGGAGGAGCGGCAGGATAAACTCGGATAAAAACGTCGCGATGAAAAGAGAGACCGACGTGATGATGAGAGAAAGGTCGACAACGGTCGAAAACTCCCGGGACGCCTCCGGGTCGCCGGCGACCGCGGATTCGGCGGCGGCGTATTTCTCCCGGTAGGCGGTAAGCTCATCATCCGTCATGGCGGCAAGCTCGTCCGCCGACAGCTGGAAGGAGATTCCGTACTCCTTTTCGTATTTTTCGTAAATCTCTCCCAGCCGCTCGCTGTGGGAGTCGTAACCGGTTATCACCGAAACGAGAAAAGCGAGACCGGTCGCGATCACCGAAAAAATAATGAAATCGAAAAGAAAAGCCGATATCCTCTTTCCGATCCCTGCTTTTTCCAGAGAGAATTCCATCGCGGCGTCCTCGCTTTCAAGGTTTATAATAGTATAACATAAATAAAAGAACAAGTCAATAATAAGCGAAAGGAAAAAACGAACAGTTGGCCGTGCGGGCGCTTCCCGAACCGGAATTATTGACAAAAACCTCCCGGCGCCCCGGTATACGTATTGACAAAACCTGCTGAAATAGTTATAATAAAAAGATGGTATAATAGGACGACCGCATCCGGGCTCGGGAGCGGAATCCGGCCGGTTTCAGAGAGGCCGGGGAGAGGGGGAAAGCGTGGATCTGTCGCGTGAAATCAAAGAGTTTTACGACGGGACGTCGTCTTCCGCCTACCGTATTCTCGGCTGCCTGCGTGAAGGGGACGGCTACGTTTTCCGCGTCTGGGCTCCTAACGCCTCAAAGGTATTTCTCTCGGGGGATTTCAACGGCTGGGGCAGAGAGGAAATGGGCAGACGCGACGGGCTCTGGGAGCTGCGCTCCTCCGCCGCCCGGGAGTTCGACTGCTACAAATTCGTCGTAGAGGGCGCCGACGGAGTCGAAAGGGAAAAGTGCGATCCCTTCGCCCGCCATTCCGAGACCCGTCCCGGGACCGCGTCGAAGATCTGCGACGTCGGCGGATACGTCTGGCACGACGCGGAATATCTCGAAGAAAAAAGAAAAAAAGACCCGTATTCCTCTCCGGTCAGCATTTACGAGGTGCACCTCGGCTCCTGGAAAAGATACGCGGACGGAAGTCCCTTTTCATACGAAAAGCTTGCCGAAGAGCTGGTTCCCTACGTAAAAAGCATGGGCTTTACCCACGTCGAGCTTCTTCCTGTGACCGAGTATCCGCTGGATGAATCCTGGGGATATCAGGTGACCGGCTGGTTCGCGCCGACGTCAAGATACGGCACGCCCTACGGGTTCAAGGCGCTTGTGGACGCCTTCCACGCCGAGGGAATAGGAGTTATTCTCGACTGGGTCGGGGCGCATTTCCCGAAGGACTCTCACGGCCTGGCGCTGTTCGACGGGACGACCTGCTTCGAAAGCGGCGATCCGCTCATGTCGGAGCATCCCGAATGGGGGACTAAAATATTCGATTTTTCGCGCAGGGAGGTCGTATCCTTCCTCTGTTCGTCGGTCGCCTTCTGGATAGACGAATACCATATCGACGGTATCCGCGCCGACGCCGTGGCTTCAATGATTTATCTCGACTACGCGAGAAAACCCGGGCAGTGGCGTCCGGCTCCCGGCGGAGGGAACGTGAACCGGGCCGCGGTCGATTTTTTGCGAAAAATGAACACGGCGGCCTACGCGACCGATCCTTCGGTGCTTATGATCGCCGAGGAGAGCACCTCTTTCCCGGGAGTGACGAAGCCCCCGTACGACGGGGGTCTCGGCTTCGGCTTCAAATGGGACATGGGCTGGATGCACGACACCCTCGACTATATGTCGGCCGATCCGATATACCGTCCCGGCATGCACGAACGGCTGACTTTCGGTATGACCTACGCCTTTTCGGAAAACTACATCCTTCCGTTTTCTCACGACGAGGTGGTCCACGGCAAAAAGTCGGTGATCGGCAGGATGCGGGGCTCCTACGAGGATAAATTCCGGGCTCTGCGGCTGACCTACGCCTATATGTTCGCCCGCCCGGGCAAAAAACTGAATTTCATGGGCAACGAACTCGCCCAGTTCATCGAATGGGACTACCGGCGGGAACTGGACTGGCTTCTGCTTGCCTACGACGCGCACAGGGATTTCTGCGGTTATTTCGCCGGACTTAACCGTTTCTACCGGGAAACTCCCGAACTCTGGGAGAAGGATTCCGGATGGGACGGCTTTTCCTGGCTTAAGGTGGACGACAGGGAAAACTGCGTCATCGCCTTCGAAAGACGGGGGCGCGCGGGGGAGAGCCTCGTCTGCATATTCAATTTCGCGCCGAGAAGGTATGAGGAATACCGGATCGGTATGCCCGCGGCCGGCTGGGCGCGGCCGGTGTTTTCGTCGGACGGGGCAAAAAGAAGGACCGTCAGGACGAAGCGCGGCAGCTTCGACGGTTTTTCCGATTCGGCCGTTTTCGATCTTTATCCGCTGTCTGCGGTTTATTATAAGATACGTCGGGATGAAAGGAGCAGAACGATATGAATTCACGCAAAAAGGAATGCATAGCCATGCTTCTCGCCGGAGGGCAGGGAAGCAGACTGTACGTTCTTACCGAGAACACCGCGAAGCCCGCTGTACCCTTCGGGGGAAAATACAGGATCATCGATTACTCGCTCTCCAACTGCGTCAATTCGGGGATCGATACGGTAGGTATTCTTACCCAGTATCAGCCGATGGAGCTCAACGACTACATAGGGAACGGAATGCCCTGGGATCTCAACCGCAACTGGGGCGGCGTTCACATACTGCCTCCCTACACCACGTCGGGAAGCAGCAACTGGTTCAAGGGGACGGCAAACGCCATCTACCAGAACATACCTTTCGTCGAAAAATACTCGCCCGAGTACGTTCTCATCCTTTCGGGGGATCACATCTACAAGATGGATTATTCGAAGATGATCGCGGCGCACAAAAAGAACCGGGCGGCGTGTACCATCGCCGTGCGGACGGTACCGCTTGAAGACGCCACCCGCATGGGCATCATGAGCACCGACGGAGAGGGCAGGATAACCGATTTCGAAGAAAAGCCTAAGCACCCGAAGAGCGATCTCGCCTCGATGGGAGTTTACGTTTTCGACTGGAAGCTGCTGAAGAAATATCTCGAGGAGGATGAAAACAATCCCTCCTCGGACAACGATTTCGGCAAGAACGTCATTCCGGCGATGCTGGGGGCGGGGGAGAGGATGTTCGCCTACACCTTCGGAGGATACTGGAGGGACGTGGGAACGCTTCCGTCTCTCTGGCAGGCAAACATGGACCTTCTCGATCCCTCCTGTCCGATCGGAGAGGGAGAGGATTCGTCGTTCAGGATCTATTCGCGCAACTACGCCATGCCGTCGACGGTGGTATCCGACGGGGCGCAGGTCGTAAACTCATATATCGCCGAGGGCTGCGTGATCGGGGGAACGGTCGAAAATTCGGTCGTTTCCGTCGGAGTCAGCGTCGGAAAAGGAGCCGTCGTACGCGATTCGGTCATAATGCCGGGCGCCGTCATAGAAGACGGCGCGTCGGTCTGGCACGCGATGATCGGCGAGGAAACGGTTGTCGGGCGCCGGTCGGCTGTCGGAGCGAGCGGCGCAGAAGAACTGACGGTCGTCGGACACCGTGAAAAGGTGGAGCCCGGACAGACCGTTCTTCCGGGAAGCATAATATGAGGAGGCAGTCATGAAAGCGGCAGGAATAATACTTTCGGGAATTTACAGCGACGGACTGGATCCGATCGTCGGAAAACGCACTGTGGCCTCGCTTCCCTTCGGAGGAAGATACCGCCAGATCGACTTCATACTGTCGAATATGGTCAATTCGGGCATCGTCGACATCGGAATAATCACGAAATATCATTATCAGTCTCTGATCGATCATCTCGGATCGTGTCAGGACTGGGATCTGAACCGCAAGATAGGCGGAGTCAAGATCATACCGCCCTTTGCGACGGGGCACTACGGCGACTACCGGGGAAAGATCGAGGAGCTGCGGGCGGCTCTGCCCTTCCTCGAGGAGCATCTGCCCGATTACGTCGTCGTCGCCGACACCGTCACGATATGCAATATCGATCTGCGCCCCGTCATCGCCGCCCATACGGCGTCGGGAAGAGACCTGACGGTTGTCTGCGGAAGGATCGCGAAGGACGAAAACGGCGAATCCGAGCTGGTCTTCGACGTCGACGGCGCGGGGGAGGTACGGAACGTATATCTGAACTACCCGGCGAGGGAGGGACAGTATTCGAGTATAGGCATTTACGTTTTCAGACGCGACTACCTCGTCGGAGAGATAAAAAAGCACTCCTCGCTCGGACATTTTCACCTGGAGAGGGATCTCATACAGACGGGCTTCAATTCGGGCAGGATGACGATCGGACTCAGTCCCTTCGGCGGAGTGATGCTCAAAAACCGCTCGATTGCCGAATACTTCCGCAACTCGATGGCGCTGCTTTCGGGAGAGGTGCACAGGGGCCTTTTCCGTCCCGACCGTCCGGTCTACACCGCCGTCCGGGATGAACAGCCGGCTTATTACGGGGAAAACTGCAGCGTTTCGGGATGCATAATCGCCGACGGCTGCAGAGTCTGCGGCAGCGTGAAAAACACGGTCCTTTTCCGCGGCGCCGTCATAGAGGAGGGGGCGTGCGTATCCGATTCGGTGATCATGGACGGCTGCGTGATAAAATCGGGCGCCGTCGTAGAAAACGCAATCCTCGACAAGAATATTACCGTACACGGCGGATGCCGGCTGTCAGGGACTCCCGGCGTGCCGGTGATCGTCGGCAAGGGGAGCGACCTTGAATAAGATGAACGTTGTATTCTGCGCATCCGAAGCGGCGCCTTTCATAAAGACCGGAGGACTCGGGGACGTCGCGTACGCCCTTCCGGCCGCCCTCGCGGCGGCGGGGAACCGGGTCACCGTCGTGCTTCCCCTTTACGGCCGCATAAAGCGCTCGGAGTATTTCGGGAAGATGAAATTCATCCGGTGGTTCATGACCGAGCTGTCATGGCGCCGCCAGTATACCGGTATCTACACCCTGACCGCGGCGAAGGGGCTGACCTTCGTCTTTATCGACAACGAGTATTACTTCGACCGTCCCGGCGGGATCTACGGCGAGTACGACGACGGGGAGCGCTTCGCCTTCTTTTCGAAGGCGGCGATAGACGCCGTCGCGTCGCTCGGACTTTCTCCCGACGTCATCCACTGCAACGACTGGCAGACGGCGGCGCTTCCCGTTTTTCTCCGGGAGTTCTATCCGGGATTCGACGGGACGCGGACCCTTTTCACGATACACAATATCGAATACCAGGGGATAATGCCGCAGTCGTTTGCCGGCGACGTGATGGGACTTTCGGACGCCGCCGCCCGGGATCTCGAGTTTTCCGGCTGTACGAATCTGATGAAGGGGGCGATCGTGCGCTCCGACGCCGTGAGCACCGTCTCGAAAACCTACGCCGAAGAGATACTCGATCCCTTCTTTTCCCACGGGCTGGACCCGGTGCTCCGGGAGAACAGCAAAAAGCTGCGCGGGATAGTCAACGGGATCGACACCCGGCTTTACGATCCCGCGTCGGACGGATCGATTGCCCGGAATTATTCCGCCGGGGATCAGTCGGGAAAGGCGGTCTGCAAGCGTGAGCTGCAGCGCGAACTGGGACTTGAAGTCGACGAAAATATACCGCTCTGCGGGATCGTCAGCCGGCTCGCCTCCCACAAGGGCTTCGACCTTGTCGCGCGGGTGCTTTACGAGCTTGCCGACACCGGAGTGCAGTTCGCGATACTCGGAACCGGCGAGGAAAGGTTCGAGAACTTTTTCCGCCGCGCCGCCGCCGACCGCCCCGGGATGATTTCGGCGAATATCGCATTTTCAAACGCGCTCGCGTCGAAGATATACGCGGGAAGCGATCTTTTCCTGATGCCGTCTCTGAGCGAGCCCTGCGGGCTGTCCCAGCTGGTCGCCATGCGCTACGGCGCGGTGCCGGTCGTTCGGCGAACCGGCGGACTGAAGGATACCGTCCCGCCGTACGACCCGTCGACCGGCGAGGGAAGAGGATTCACCTTCGAGACCTGCAACGCCCACGATATGAAGGACGCGGTGCTGCGGGCGGCGGAGCTTTTCCGCTCCGACCGCGACGCCTTCCTGCGTCTGCGTTCACGCGACATGTCCCTTGACCTTTCCTGGGGCGCGTCGGTGAAGGAATATTCCGAATTATACAAATCGATCACCGGATAAAGGAATTCAATGGAAAAAACAGACTTTCAGAGATCGATCGGCGCCGCCTGCCTCGCCAATTTCGGCTGCACTCTCGACGCCGCGACGCCGACCGAAGCATACAGAGCGCTCTGCATAGCGGTGCGCGAGCGCCTCGTCGAAAAAAACCACGACTTCCGCCGCCGTCTGCGCGAGGAAGGCTCGAAAAGAGTTTACTATATGTCGATGGAATTTCTCGTCGGCACTTCGCTCCGCAACAATCTTTACAATCTGGGGCTGACCGGAGAGGCGGAGCGCGCCTTCTCGGAGGCCGGGAAAAATCTCGCGGATATTTTTGAGATCGAACCCGACGCCGGCCTCGGCAACGGCGGCCTCGGACGCCTCGCCGCCTGCTATATGGATGCGGCATCCTCCCTCGGCATATCCTGCACCGGTTTTTCGATCAAATATCAGTTCGGCATCTTCCGCCAGAAGATCGACGAAGGATGGCAGACCGAACTTCCCGACGACTGGCTCGACCTCGGAGGAGTCTGGCTTGTCCCGCGATACGACGATTCGCGCAAGGTCAGATTCGGCGGCAGGACCGACGGATATTTCGATATCGACGGAAGATATCACGCCGAGCACACAGGATTTTCGACGGTCGTCGCCGTCCCCTACGATATGTATATCTCGGGATACGGCGGAGACGTCAACAAGCTCACCCTCTGGGAGGCGAAAAGCGACTCGTCCATCGATATGGCCGCCTTCGCGCGCGGCGAGTATTCGAAGGCGCTCGAGCAGGAGACGATGGCGGAGGTCATCTCGAAGGTCCTCTATCCCGCCGACAATCATATCGAAGGAAAACGCCTGCGCCTGCGCCAGCAGTATTTCTTCGTCTCGGCTTCGCTTCAGCAGATCATCTGCGACCACCTCGGACGCGGCGATTCTCTCGAAGCGCTTCCCGACAGGATAGCGATACATATCAACGACACCCATCCGGCCCTTTGCGTTCCCGAACTCATGCGTCTGCTTATGGACGAGTACGGAATGGGATGGGACCGCGCGTGGGATATAACCTGCCGCACCCTTTCCTATACCAACCACACCGTCATGAGCGAGGCGCTGGAGCGCTGGTCGGTCACTCTTTTCGAAGAGCAGCTGCCGCGCGTTTACCAGATAGTCTGCGAGATCAACAGACGTCAGTACGCCCGCCTGCGCTCTTTCTGGGGCGACGACATCCCGAAGCTCGATTATATGGCGGTCATATCGGGCGGAGAGATCAGGATGGCAAATCTCTGCCTTGCCGCCTGCCATTGCGTCAACGGCGTATCGAAACTCCACTCCAGGATACTGACCGAAAGCATATTCCGCGACTGGGCGGCGATGGACCCCTCGAGGTTTACCAACGTGACAAACGGAATCGCCTACCGCCGCTGGCTCTGCCAGGCGAACCCGGGGCTTTCGTCACTGATCTCGTCCCTTATAGGAGACGGTTTCAGGACCGACGCCCGGGAGCTTGAAAAGCTGCTCGCCTTCGGGGGTGACGCGGCAGTACTCGACGCTCTTGCGTTGATAAAGCTCGAAAACAAAAAAAGACTCGCGGCGCTCATCGAAGAGAAGAACGGCACAAAGGTCGATCCCTCGTCGATATTCGACGTTCAGGTCAAGCGTCTGCACGAATACAAGCGCCAGCTTCTCAACGTTCTTCAGATCCTGCGCATCTATTTGCGGATCAAAAACGATCCGTCATTCGAATGCCCTCCGCGCACCTTCGTTTTCGCGGCGAAGGCGTCTCCCGGATACGTTATGGCAAAGCAGATCATAAGACTCATCTGCGCCGTTTCCCGGCTTATCGAAGAAGATCCCGCCGTGCGCGACCGCCTGAAGGTGGTCTTCATGGAGGATTACAGAGTCTCGCTCGCCGAGGTCATCATACCCGCCGCCGATATCTCCGAGCAGATCTCGGTCGCCGGCAAGGAGGCGTCGGGGACAGGCAATATGAAGTTTATGATAAACGGAGCCGTCACGGTGGGGACCCTCGACGGCGCCAACGTGGAGATCCTCGAGCAGGTCGGACGGGAGAACATGTTCCTGTTCGGAATGAACGCCGCCGAGGTCGAGGACCTCTGGAGGCGCGGATACGACCCGACTCCCTTCATCAGGAATGATCCCGAGCTCGAGGGGGTCATCTCGCTGCTGATGGGCGGATTCTGCGGACAGCGCTTCGACGATATTCTCCGCTCGCTCCTGCGCGGCGACTACGGTCCCGCCGACCCTTATATGTCTTTGGCCGATTTTTCGGATTACAAACGCGCGCAGGATGAAATTTCCCGCACCTATCCCGACAGCCGCCGCTTCTTCGGCATGTCGCTGGTCAATATAGCGAAGGCGGGCGTTTTCTCGGCCGACCGCGCGGTCGGCGAATACGCCCGGAATATCTGGCATGTCTGACCGGATTCTCCACGACAGCTTTTCGGCGGAGTACCGCGAGCCCTTCGGAGCCGTTCGCGAAAAGACCGTCCTGCGGCTGACGGTGAAGGTCCCCGTCTCCTGCCCCGCGAAAGAGGCGTTCGCCGAGATCGAAAGAGACGACGGACTCGTCCTTACGGTTCCGGCGAAAAAAGAGGAGCCGGAAGCGGGATACGTCCGGTTTTCCTTCGGGTTCACCCTTTACGAAAGGGGAATTTACCGGTACCGCTTCCGGATAGTGAAGCCGGACGGAGAGTTCCGGCTTTACCGCGAGGGGCTTCACGACACGAACATGGAGGCGGGGGAGCGCTGGCAGATCACCTGTTTTGCGGAGGATTATGCCGTTCCCCGCGGATTCTGCGGCCGGATGATGTATCAGATCTTCCCCGACAGATTCGCCGTCGGCGGAAAAGTGATCACCGAAGGAAAAATGAAGCCCTTCCGGGTTCACCGGTCGGCGTCGGAACCTCCCGACCCGCAGCCCGATCCCGACGGCACCTGGAACGCCGACTTTTTCGGGGGAAATTTCCGGGGAATAACAGAAAAACTCGATTACATAGCCGGGCTTGGAGCGGATATCTTATATCTGAATCCGATATTCAAAGCGCGTTCGAACCACCGCTACGACGTTGCCGATTTTCTTGAGTGCGACCCGATGCTGGGGACCAAGGAGGATTTTTCGGCCCTCTGCCGCGAGGCGGAAAAAAGAGGCATATCGGTAATTCTCGACGGGGTTTTTTCCCATACCGGTTCGGATTCGGTCTATTTCCGCGACGCCGTGAGCGATCCGGAGTCGCCTTACCGCAAATGGTACGAATTCAGGCGCTATCCCGACGACTGCGTCTGCTGGTGGGACGTGAAAAGTCTCCCCTGCGTAAACGAGACCGAGCCCTCATATCTGGAGTTCATAACCGGAGAGGGCGGGGTGATCGAGAAATGGATGAGACTCGGAGCCGCCGGCTTCCGGCTTGACGTGGCCGACGAGCTGCCAGACGAATTCATCCGTGCCGTGCGGCGCAGGGTGAAGGCGTGCAGGGAGGACGGACTTCTCATCGGAGAGGTCTGGGAGGACGCTTCGAACAAGATCAGTTACGGAAAGCGAAGAGAATACTTCACCGGAGGCGAGCTGGACGGGGTCATGAACTATCCCTTCCGCAACGCCGTCGCGGATTTTGCCGCGGGCAGGATATCCGCGGAGGAGTTCGAATATGCCGTGACCGCGATAATCGAGAACTACCCGCGCGACGCGCTTTTCTGTTCCACCGTGTTCCTTTCGTCTCACGATATACCGCGCATCAGGACCGCTCTCGGAGATTCGCTTTCCGCCTTTGAAAAGGCGGCGGCGATGCAGGCGTTTCTGCCGGGGATCATGTGTGTTTATTACGGAGACGAGACCGGGATGAGCGGAGGCGCCGACCCCTTCAACCGCGCCTTCTTCTCCTTCCCGGAAGACGGCGGACCCTTCCGGGAGATATACGCAAAATATCTTTCCCTGCGGCGGGAGGAACCGCTCCTTTCGCACGGCGACGTTTCGGTTTCGGCGGATGGCGGAATACTGACCGTCAGCCGTTTTGACTCGGCCCGGCGCGTCTCGCTGACCGTCGACGGCGACCGGGTTTCGATCGAACGCTGTTGACAAACGCGGCGATGAAATGTATAATATTATAATATTTTCTTTCAGGGACGTTTTATGATTCTTTATATTATCAGACACGGCAGACCCGACTACAAAACCGACACTCTCCTTCCTGAGGGTATCGAACAGGCGGAGCTCGTAGGAAAACGGCTCAACTCCGTCGGAATAGACAGGATTTTCTCGTCCCCGATGGGACGGGCGATCGAGACGGCGCAGCCGCTGTCGAGGATGTCGGGACTTCCCGTCGGAATCGAAGAGTGGGCGACCGAGACTGACGAGACCTGCATGACGCTCTACCCTTACGGATATCCGCACAACGTCGCCCGCCTTCAGCCGGCGCTGATCAACACGCCGCGCACCCGTGAGATCGGAATGAAAGACAGCTTCGAGCTGGTCGACGGTCTCAACGACGGCGGATATCAGAGAAAATACGAAAAGATCGCCGCCGGGATCGACGGACTTCTTTCGCGCCTCGGTTACGAGCGGACGGAGGACGGTTTTTACGATCCGGTCTCTCCGAACGGTGAGCGCGTCGCTCTTTTCTGTCACGTCGGGATGATGCGGATGCTGCTTTCGCACCTGCTGAACGTTCCGATGCAGTATATCGCGTCGACCGTGATGTCCAATTTCACCGGCGTGACCGTCCTCGAGTTCGCCGCCGAAAAAAGAGAGGACGGCATACCCTGTCTGCCGTATCTGCTGACTTACGGTGACGTCGGACATCTTCACGCCGGCGGACAAAAGGTAAAAATGTATATAACCGGAACCGAATACTGATTATTTCAGACGGCTCCGAATCAGAAAGGCAACGATATGAGAAAATATCTTCTTCCGGAAAAAGGCAGCTTTTACAAGGTCAATCTGCACTGCCACACCACCGTATCCGACGGGCGTCTCACTCCAGCCCAGGTAAAGGATCTTTACGTAAGGCACGGATATTCCGCCGTCGCCTTCACCGATCACAACATGCAGGTGACCCATCCCGAACTCAAGGACGATAGATTTATCCCGCTGATCGGCGTCGAATACAACGTAAACCAGCCGGGATATCCCGGAAAGCAGTTCAAGACCTGCCATTTCTGCCTCGTTTCGCTTGAGGAGGACGCCCCGAATCCGCCCTGTTTTTCGGAGGAATATATCAACAAAAAGTACGTAAACAACCTCTTTATGGCCGATTACGATCCCGACTGCATCCGCTTCGTCCGCGAGTACACCCCGGAGTGCGTCAACACTATGATTAAGGCGGCGAGGGACGCCGGATATTTCGTGACCTACAACCATCCGAGCTGGTCCCGTGAGAACTTCGGCGACTACATGAAATACGAGGGCATGAACGCCATGGAGATAGCAAACAACAGCTGTCTCTCCATGGGATACAACGACTACAACGACCGCGTCTACGACGATATGCTCCGCGGGGGCAAGCGCATTTTCTGCATAGCCACCGACGACAACCACAACAAGCACCCGGAGGGCGATCCCGAATGCGATTCGCTCGGCGGATGGACGGTGATAAAAGCCGAAAAACTCGAGTACCGCGCTCTGACGTCCGCCCTTGAAAAGGGGAATTTTTACGCGTCCACGGGACCCGAGATCAGAGAACTCTGGTACGAGGACGGAGTGCTTCACGTCGGCTGCTCCGAAGCCGTCAGGGTCAACGTCATTTACGGCATCAGATCCGCGCAGTGCGCGCTCATCCGGGACGGAGTTCCGGTGACAGCCGCCGATTTCAAACTCAGAGACGAATTCGACTGGGTGCGTGTCGACGTGATCGACGCGCAGGGAAAACACGCGAATTCCAACGCGTTTTTCTTCGATCAGCTTCACTGAAGCGCGTCCGCGCCGGGCATTCGCGCGCGGCGCTGACAAAGGGGACCTTCAATGAACACTAACAAATCCGAACAAAAGAACGAAAGCAAGAACGGCATACTTCGTATGGCGATCGTCTGTCTGTCCGTTATCCTTCAGGCGCTGTTCATCATCAGTCTTTTCACCTGGCTGAGCGGAATTGCGCGCTGGATAGAGGCGGGCACCTCGATAATCGCGCTTTTCTTCGTTCTGATGATCTATTCGAAGGACAGCATTTCCGCGATCAAAACTCCGTGGATCCTTCTGATAATGGTTTTCCCGGTGGTCGGCATGGTCCTTTATCTGCTCGTCATATTCAATCCCTCGGTAAAAAAGATGAAGAGGAAATACGAGCGGATCGACGGCGAGATAATGCCTTATATGACGGAAAACCCGTCCGACGCGGCCGCTCTTGCCGAAGCGTGCCCCGAAGCCGCGGCGATTTCGAGATACCTGACCGGCTGCTCCGGCTATCCCGTCCGGCGGGGCACCGACGCCGTCTATTTTTCCGACGCGAAGGAGGCGTTCGACGCCCAGATCGAGGCCATGGCGAAGGCCGAAAGCTTTATCTTCCTTGAATATCACGCGATAGAAAACAAGGAAAGCTGGAGCCGGGTCCGCGACGTGCTGACCGACAGATGCGCAGCCGGAGTCGACGTCAGAGTCATTTACGACGATATGGGCAGCATCGGCTTCGTAAACACCGACTTTGCCGAGGAGATGGAGCTGCTTGGGATAAAATGCAGGATCTTCAATCCCTTCCATCTGGGCAGAAGTCTTTTCCTCAACAATCGCGATCACCGCAAAATCACGGTTATCGACGGAGTTATCGGGTTTACCGGCGGATACAATATCGCAAACGAGTATTTTAATATCGACAGCCCGTACGGCAGGTGGAAGGACACCGGAATATGCCTTTTCGGGGATGCCGTTAACAGTCTGACCGTCACCTTTTTCGAGATGTGGAAGGCGATAGACGGGGCCGAAGAGGACATCGGGCGCTTTCTGCCGCCTCCGGCGCGCACGTCGGTGGCGGGAGGATTTTTCCAGCCCTACGCCGACAGCCCGCTCGACAGCGAGCACGTGGGCGAGGAGGTATACATCAATCTCGTCAACTCGGCGCGGGAGTACTGCTGGTTCATGACGCCATATCTCATAATAACCGACGAGATGGAGCACGCCCTCCGTCTCGCGGCAAAAAGAGGAGTGGACGTGCGGATAATAACCCCGGGCATTCCAGACAAGAAGCTGATATTCAAAGTTACCTGTTCTTTTTACACTCATCTCGTTAAGGACGGAGTGAGGATTTTTCAGTGGACCCCGGGTTTCTGCCACGCGAAAATGTGCATCGTGGACGGTTGTATGGCGACATGCGGGACGATCAATCTCGATTACCGCAGTCTTTACCATCATTTTGAAAACAACGTTTTTATGGTCTGCACTCCCGTCATTGACGAAATAAAGAAAGATTTCCTCTCGACGATGGAGGAAAGCGACGAGGTCACCGGAGAGTACAGGGAGGGGAAGAACCGCTTTCTTTCCTTCGGACAGATGTTTCTGCGGCTGTTTGCCGAACTTCTCTGAACAATGGATAACGACGTGTTGAAAATCGGCGGCGACTGCGCCGCGGAATATATGCGGATGGAGCGGCAGGGTCACGCCTTTCAGGGAATGGCGATACTGGACGACCTTGTTTTCCAGCTTTTCGATACCGGACTCTGCGCCGTTTTCGATCCCGTTTCCCGCTCCCCCGAGCCGCTTTGCGTCTTCCCTCTGGGATCGTACAACGAGGGAGTGCCGGACAGAAATTACAAGAATCACTCGAACCAGTGCATGTTTGCCGGTCCGCGGCGGGCGGGAGGACTTCCGCTTCTTTGGGTGACGTCGGGCGCCGGCACCGGCTCCGACGCCGACGGCTTCTTTTACAGGTGCTCGGCGGAGGAAATAACGCTGACCCGCGAAGGCGGACGGGTGACGGGCGGCACGGCCCGCACGCTCCGGACGGTATCCTACCTTGCCGGAGATCCGCTTCCCCCGGGATGCGAAGAACCGGCCTGGGGGTGCCCCGCGTGGTTCCCCGACCCGGAAAACGGGTTTATTTATATTTTTTCGGCGCGCTACCGCACGACGAAGGATTTTTTTCATCTCTACGATAAAAACAGCTATATCCTTACGAAATTCCGTCTGCCCGATCCGGCGGACGGAGGTCTCACCGTTCTTAAAGCAGGGGATATTCTCGATCAGACTCTCTACCCGTACGACGCCGTCTTCACACAGGGCGGACTTCTTGCGGACGGAAGGATTATTTACACTTTCGGCGCCGGGAAGGATCACTACCCCGACGCGGTCAGGGTGTACGGGATAAAAGAGAGGCGCCTGCTCGCCTCGATCGATCTTTCCGCGTCGGCGCTTGCCGCCGAGGAGATCGAGTCCTGCGCCTTCTGGCACGGGGAGCTGTACGTGAACACGAATTCAAAACCGCTCGGCGGGCTTTTCCGGCTCGGGGCGGTAACAAATATCAAGGAGAAAGAGCTATGAATCTTTGTATCCAGTCCGGCGGCGTTTTCGGCCACTACAGTCTCGAGGAGGGCTACCGTCTCCTCGCCGATCTCGGTTTTTCGTCTATCGATCTCAACATCGACACCGAATTCGACCGCAACGTCATGCGCGCTCACATGAACGAGGGGCTCTGCATATTCGAGCGGAGCATGCCCGAGATAATGGCGCATTTCGAAAGAGAACTGAACGCCATAAAGAACGCGGGACTTTACGTCTATCAGGCGCACTCTCCCTTCCCGTCATATATGAAGGACATCCCGGAATTCACCGATTTCTGCGTTGAGATACACAAAAAGTGCATACTCTTCTGTCAGGAGATCGGCTGCCGCCGCCTCGTAGTCCACGGCGTGACGCTCACGCGCGACGACAAAAAGCACACCCAGGAGGACATAGACCGGGTCAACGACCGTCTGTACGAGGGGCTGATCGATACGCTCAAAGAGACCGACGTCGTCTGCTGCCTTGAAAATCTTTTCTCGGGATACGACGGGACCATCTACGCCGGACACTGCTCGGATCCTCACGAAGCGACCGCCTATATCGACCGTCTCAACGAAAAGGCGGGGAAGGAAGTCTTCGGTATATGCGTCGATACCGGGCATCTCAATATATGCGGACGCAACCAGTACGGATACATAAAGGCGCTCGGAAGCCGCATCAAGGCGTTCCACATCCACGACAACGACGGCAAGAGCGACCTTCATCTCGCCCCCTATACCGGAACGGTCGACTGGGAGGGCTTCTGCCGCGCCGTCCGCGAGATCGGTTACGACGGCGACATCGATTTCGAGACCTTCCGTCAGTACGGCAAGAACCGCATGCCCGAGAGCAGGATGGCCCGCCCGTGGCTGCAGCTGATCGCCGAGACCGGCAGAGTCTTTATAGAAAAGATCAAAGGCAACTGAATTATGAAAAAAACGACAGCGGCGCTCCTTGCCGCCGCTCTTATCCTTCTTTCCTTTTCCGCCTGCGGCGGTGATGCGCCCGAGTCGACGACCGAAAGCGCCGCCGCGACCGCGGAGCCGACCGGACCCGCGACCGAAAAGCCGGATCAAGGTCTGAAACTCGACGCGGAATATCTCGTGGTCCGTCCCGACAATACGACGAACGCCGTCATTACGGCTCTTTCCGAGCTGAGGGCGGCGATAAAGGAAAAATACGGACTCGATCTCACGCCGAAGACCGACTGGCTCAACGTCAGGGGAGGCGAGACGGCTCCCGCGAAGGAGATAATCCTCGGGAACGCCGACCGGGACGAATCGAGAGAAATGTCCGGAAAGATCGAGGGCAAGTACGCCTATTCCATCGGAGTGTCCGGAACCAAGCTGGTGATATGCGGAGGCAGCGACCAGGCGACGCTCGCCGCCGTCCGCTACCTTGTCTCGGCGCTTCCGGACAGTCCGGAGTTTCCGTCGGACTATTATTACGAGGGGGAGATACCGGTGAGTGAACGTACCGTTTATCTGGCTGACGAGGACGAGAGCGCCCATAAGGTGACCGAGCTCTATCCCGGAGTCACGTCCACCTTCTATTCGCTCAAGAGCACCTCCGAATTCGGTCTGCAGAAGTTTACCGTCGTCGAATTCGATCCCAAGCAGCCGGATCTCTATTTCCGCGTCACCTGCGGAGGAGACTACGCCGCAAAGCTGGTGACGGTAAAGAGCACCCTCGAAAAATACAATTCGGAAAACACCGAAGGGCTGAAGACCATCGCCGCTGTCAACGGAGACCTGTGGATGGTGAGCTACGCTCACGCCCGGGTCGAGGGAGGAACGACGACCTACAAGGACTACAGCGACTACGTGGTGACAAAGCCTTTGTCGGTTCCGCGCGGCTTCAACATGTACGACGGCGAGATCATCACGTCGGCCCACATGACGCAGGAAACGCCTTACGAAGGTGCTTTCTACTCCTTCGGCATAACCGACGACGGCGAGGCGCGCCTCGGCAACCCGCAGGTCAAAGTCACGATAAAGGACGTCGAAAAGAATCTGTCGACGACGGCCGACGGGGTCAACCGACTTCCCGCCAACAACGCTCTCGTCGTTTACACCGACGTTTACGCAAAGTCCAACTACTCGCTTTCCGACGCGCGGGAGATCGTCATCGACTTCGACGCCGATTATAAATTCTGCCACGGCGCCTCGCTGTCGGGAAAAGTCACCGCCGTGACCGAGCCCGGCGGGCAGAAGTACGATATGATCCCGAACCGGATCATACTGACGGCGAGAGGCTCAAGACTGAATTCTCTCGAAGGATTTGCCGTCGGCGACACCGTCACCATCGACGTGAAGATAACCGACTCGATGCGCCACGACGATTTCTGGCAGAGAGTTCAGAACGCCGTCGGCGGACACATCCCGGTCATTATCGACGGCAAGTCCCAGGGAGTATCGAACAACACCGAGTACCCGATGACTGTTCTCGGCATCAAGGAAAACGGAAACGTGGTCATGCTGACCAACGACGGCAGGCAGGACGACTGGAGCAAAGGGATCAGGATCGGCATGCTTGACAAGCTGTGCCGCGGTCTCGGCATCGTCACCGCCTTCATACTCGACGGCGGCGGATCGGCCGAAATGGTCAATCTGATCGACGGGGAGTACAAAACGGTCAACAAACCCAGCGACGGTTCCTCCCGCTCTGTCGTCAACACCGTCATCCTCGCCTGCGGTCCGGAAAAGGACGCCGTGACGTCGAAATGACGGAATTTTCAGTTTTTTCACAGAAAACGGAAATAAATTTCACGTTGTTTTACTTTTTTGTTGACATAAAACGGTAAAGCGGTTATAATAATATCGTATAATCAAAAAAACTCCATAAAAGGAAGGACGTAAGTTATGAAAAAAACGTTATCTCTCCTCCTTGCCCTCGTTATGGTTCTCGGCATGGTCACGGTATTCGCCGGCGCCGCCGCCCCGAACTATGACTCAGCGGCAGACGGAGCCGTTCTCTATGAAGTAAACTTCAACGGAGACGAAAACTACAAACCGTTCAACTTCAGGAACGGCGCCGCTAAGATGGCTGCCACGACGATCGAAGTTCTGGACGGCGGAAAGACCCTCGTCGCCACCGCTCCCGCCGCTGCCGGATCCGCTTATTTCTGGGGCGGCAAGATCAACGGCCTCAAGATCGGAGGCGGCAGAAAGTACACCATCACCATGAAGGCGGCCTTCCCGACCGGAAACGCCGGCGTATATTTCAATATCGCCGACATCGCACAGTCCGAAGGTTACGATCCCACCAAGGACCTTACCTACAACGGTATCTACGGTCTTTACGGTCAGATCAAAGCCGGCAACTGCATGACGCTCTCCTATGCTGCGGGCGCCAAGCTCAACGGTCTGAAGAAGATCTCTCAGTCGGGCGCCTACTCTCCGGTACCTGAGGGCGTCGCCAACGACGCGGACGGATTCGTCGACGTCACCATAAAGATCAACGACGATTTCTTCAGCGTATGGTTCAACGACAAGCTCTACGACGAGCAGTACATCCCTCAGAGCGCTATCGAGCTCTGCCCTGAACTCGGCTTCTCGATCTACCTTTACAACAACAACGCCAAGTTCACGGTCAAGGACGTCGTCATCAAGAAGGGCTGCGACGTCGAAAAGTCTCCTGCTCACGAGACGACTCTTGATTACAACAGCTTCAATCTCGGCGACAAGATCACCGACCTGCTCTTCAACGCTACTTCCGGCGCTTTCGTTGCCGACGTTATGCAGGAAGCCAAAGCCGGATCCGTTTCGAGAGAAATCTCGGCTGACGGAAAGACCATCACCGTCACCGACAACGAAGGCGACGTGGGTGCTCACTGGTTCGGCGGAATCGTCGGAAATCTCCGGATCACCGACAGCACCAAGTTCACCTTTACCTACAAACTGAAGGATACCTTTGTTGACACCACCTACACCGGATGCGTTGCCTACAACACGCTTCCGGCAGCTCCCGGTATCAACAGATACAACTGGTACGGCAGATGGGTCGCCGCCGACGCCCCTGCAACGAAGTTCGCCTATAACGGAACCAACTTCACCAACTACAACTACGGCGACGAAAATATGGCCGTCTTCAAAGCTGTCAAGCCGGTCGTCGACGCCGACGGTTACACCGATA
Source organism: uncultured Ruminococcus sp. (assembly GCA_902783905.1). Classification (GTDB taxonomy): domain Bacteria; phylum Bacillota; class Clostridia; order Oscillospirales; family CAG-272; genus CAG-390. The sequence continues at coordinate 6,711 of CACZSP010000015.1, read as the reverse complement.
TTGCCGTTGAACTGGACGGCTGGAAGTGGACCATCTATATGAAGGACCAGAACAAGGACGGCGCTCTCGTTCCGATCCAGACGGTCGACGTCAAGACGCTTGCCGACGAGCAGGGCAGACCGGCGGTCACCGGCGATTACCTCGCCTTCATCATTTACACCTACAACAAGAACCTTACCTTCTCGGTCAAGGACGCCGCCGTCTACAAGGGACTCACCGTCTCCGAGACTTATGAGCCGGGCCAGCAGGGAACCGTCGTTCCCACCGGCGACAGCGTCGTCGTATTCGTCGTGATCGGCGTCATCGCCGCTCTCGCGACAGGTATCATCATCCGCAGAAGAGTCACCGACTGATAAGCGGCTGACCGACTGAAACGTTATACGCCGCGGGGCGGTTAGAAAAACTGTTTTTAACCGTCCCGCGGTATTTACCGGCAGTAACATACGAAAGGAGTTCAAAATGAAAAAATGCGCAAAATGCGGCGCCGAAGCGCCCGACGATTCGCTTTTCTGCACCGCATGTGGCGAACCGTTCGCGCCTGAAGAAAAAAAGCAGGACGCCGCCCCCGCCGCCGCAGATGAGGCCGCTCCTGCCGCCGAACCGGAAAAAAAGCCGGACGCGACCGGAGATTCGAAGCCTGCCTTCGCTCTGACACCGAAGCTGAAAAAGATTATTATCGCGGGTGGGGCCGGACTCCTTGCTCTGATTATGTTGATTTCGGTCATAGTCGGAGTATCGAAGCCCGCGGGCGCCGAATCTTTTGCCGTCTATACGAAAGACGGAGACACTTATTTCACCGCGCTTGACGGCGATTCCGTCAAAATAAACGTCAAGGGAAAGGTAACGAAAGCGCTTGTCAGCGACGACGAAAAATACCTGTTCTATTTCTCGGGAGACGGAGAATCCCAGAACGTATACCGTTCTTCGCTGAAAAACGGGAAGGCCGATCCGATAAAATGCGCGTCCGACGTAAAATCCTTTTTCCTCAGCGCAAACGGAAATCTCGTCACCTTCCTCAACTCCTCGGGGAACCTCTATCAGTTCAACGTGAGAAAAGAGGAAAAGAGCGAAGCGATCGCCAAGAACGTCTCGCAGTTCGTAACCGACGAGAAGGGCTCGAGAATTATTTACCAGACCGACGAAGGCGTATTTTATAAAAAGTCCGCCGGCGCCGATCCCGTAAAGGTGACGTCGGAAGTCAAGAACATGCGCGTTTCGGAAGACATTTCGAGGATCGTGTTCACGACCGAAAAAGGCCTGTATCTGCGCGATCTGTCGAAAGACGAAAACGAAAAGATCGATTCCGACGTGACGGGCATCTCCTTCGCCTCGGGAGACACCGGCCTTGAAACAGTCTATTTCCGCAGCCAAAACGGCGAAAAGACCGAAATGTACAAATACTCCAAAGGCAAGAAAACTCTTCTTGTCGAGGATATAACGTCCACCGTCGGATCTATAAACAGCGACGGTTCCTTCTACTACAAGACCGAAGAAGGTCTCTGCCGGTTCGACGGAAAGAAATCCTCCGTCGTCTGCGAGGGATCGACCTACGTTTTGACGTCGTTTTCGGACAGATCGCTGGTCATCTTCAGGGTCTCCGACGAGGACGGCGAGAGCACGCTCCATATCGCGATCGGCGGGAAGGATTATACCGTCAAGACGTCGGGAGCCGAGATCAGCCGGACGGTCCTGTCCTCTGACGGAAGCACGCTTTACTACCTCGACGAGTACGACGACACGGCGTCGGCCGGCACGCTTTACAAGGTTGCGATCAAAAACAGCCCGTCCGCTCCCAAAAAGATAGCGTCTGAGGTCGAGAAAATCTCTGCCGTATCGGAAGACGGAAAGCAGGTCGTCTATTTCAAGGACAAGACCGATATGTTCATCAACGGAACGCTTGTCGACAGCGACGTCGCGCGTTACCGCGGAAAGAGCGACGGAAAGTTCTTCTATTCCACCGACGACGTCGGACTGAAGGTCTCTTCCGGAAAGAAGGGCTCAAAACTGATTGACGAACTGGACGAGATCAGATTCCTTTCCGACGGAAAGATCGCGGTCATCGATACCGACGGCGGACTGTACTGTTATGACGGAAAGCTGAAGCAGATCACCGATGAATCCGACAGCGTGGTATACTGCTACACCTCGGGCGGATACATCGGCGCGAGAACGCTGTATAACAGCTGACGCGAATCCGTTCGGTTTAAGGCAATTATAAAACGGTGCTGCCGGGAAACTCGAAACACGAGTTTCCCGGCAGCACCGTTTTGAACTGTCAGTGCATTCGAAGAAGCTTCGCGCCTGACGCGAGAGCCGTGAACAGTTCCTGTTCATAATCAATTCAACTCGCCCCCCGCTCATCCGGGCGGTTCAGCGTATTTCTGCGCAGAACCTTTCCGATCCTTCCGGCAGAACGAAATCAACAAACCAGATCACCCCGGAGGAGGCGTTGTCGCAGGAGACCGCGGGCGCGACCCCGGGCGTGATCCGGTAAAGGCGGGCGTCTCCGATTTTTACGTAATCGTGGAATATCTCCGGCTCGGTTCTCGTCACGAATCTCTCGGTGATCCTTCCCGCGCCCGAGTATCCGAATTCGTCTTCGACGCGCACCCCGTCGTCTGTGAAGGTAAAGGTCCGGCGGAGTTTTTTCAGTTCGGGAATGCCGTACGCGGGAGCAAGATCGAGCGAAAAGGCGTTATCTTCAAACCGCACGTCTTCCGCTCGGTATGCCGCTCCCTCCTTCTGATATCCGCCGCCGACGATCGGCACGCTGTGCCCGCGCGACGAGCATTCGGTAAAGGAATAACGCTCCTTCGGATCGAAATACTGGCGGGTGTATCTTCCGGCTCCGGGGTCTGTCAGGCAGTGAACGCCGTTTTTCGCAAATATGAAAGAACCGACGTCGTTCTGATTGTGCGGTTCGTCGTTCGTTCCGCCCTTGGCGGCAAAACCGTATTTTTCGGTACGTTTTATCATCCACTGCGCCTCGGGGAAGCGGTATTCCGCCGGTCCCGGGAGCCTGCCGACCGAGTCTTCGTATATCTTTTCGTCAAGCCAGAGAGCGGAGCGGAGGAAAAGGCAGAATCTCGCGCATCCGTCGCAGCAATAGGAATAACCGGGATCGAAAACGTCGACGTCGCCGGGATATTCGACTTTCAGGAAGTGCTGAAGTCCCAGCTGATAGTCCTGGAAAGCCCCGCCGTCAGAGAAGCTTGCCGCCGATTTTCCGGACAGAAAGATCTTCTGCAGGAAGGAGGCGATTTTTTTGACTTTGGGATCGCCGAAACGGTCGATCTTTCCGTCCGTGAACCGGCGGAGCATATCCGCGTAAACGGTGAAGAAGCCGAAACCGTATTTCCAGTAGCCCGGACCCTCGTAGCATATTCCTTCGTCGCTGAAGCCCGTGAGAAAGCGGTCCATCGACCGCTCGAATCTCGGTATCAGACGCCGCGCCGTTTCCGGATCGGTCAGCATCAGCGTGCAGGCGACGGACCCGGTGCACACCGCCGTCCAGTTGTTCGTCCCCGTTTCCCACCAGGAGTACGGCTCCTTCGCGAGGAAGGGCTCTTCGATCCTCTGCCTGATTTCGACCGCTATTCTGTCGCGGATCAAAGGATCGAGCCGGTCTCCGAGCAGCGCGTCGATTTCGGCAAGCGCAAAGCCGGTCTCGGAGGCAAACAGGTCGATGACCGACCGGTCGCTGCGTTCGATCTGCTTCTGATGCGCGGGAAGGCACCAGGTGTATTCGTCGCATACGCACCAGACGGTATCCGTCAGGACGGTAAGATACTCGTCTTTTTCGGGATATAAAAGCGACATCAGTGCCGCCGAAGCCAGGGCCCGGCGGCGTTTGAAATAGCGCCCTTCGTAAACCGAACGGTCTCCCGTCGTAAAAAACAGCTTGAATTCCGAATAGGTAAGAGGATCGGCCACGCCGCCCGCGGCGTTCGCGTCCCACAGCGAGCGAAGCTGTGAGCGGAACCTTTCGTATATTTCGTCCGTTCTTACTTTTTCCCAGAAGCCCGGATCGGCGGCTTTGTCCGGAACCGGGGAGCGCATTTTTTCGTTGATCATCATTTTTCCGTACAAAAACAGTTTCGGAGGCGGTGACAACCCTGAGGGTTATCATCGCCTCCGAAATACCGCTTATCTTTTCAGCTGGAGATCGTAGTGAAGATCGTAGGCCTTTTCCTCGTCGGTGAACTTGTGCAGGGTGTTGATGACCTCGCCGTTGTTCCACTTTCTGTCGCCGACGTCCTCGGTCGTTCCCATAACGGTGACGTTGAGCTGACGGTGACGGGCTCTGACCTGATCCCAGTCGATGAAATAGACGTGAGCGAACTCTCCGCCGTCAAGGACGCCGTCCTTGATGGTCATCGTTTCGCTTCTGCCGAAGAAAACGCTGCGCAGATGTCCGTCGGTGTTCATCGAGGTGAAGTCGCCGGGCTCGTCGACGTATCTGCCGAACTGGGCGTGGATCGGACCGGGATGACGGTACTGATGCTCCTCCTTGAAATCGGGGACGAGCTTGCGCATGATGTCGAGCAGATCGTGCTGAAGGAATTCGAGATCGAAGGAATCGATGTCGTGCGAGCACTCCTGGACCATGACGGAGCAGGTGGTGTGATGGGAGGCGATGCAGACTGTGCCGTTTTTGACTCCCGAAGCGGCGACGATCTCACGGATCTCCTTGGAAACGTCGTGGAAGGTGGGGATCCAGCCGCGGGACTGGAGCTCGAGTTCTTTCTGGAAAACTTTGAATTCCATTTTATTTTTCCTTTCGGTTTGTTATTTTTTGTTGAGTCTTTTACCGACCGCTCCGCCGGGGTGGATTACGGCAAATTTTTCGTTCCGGAATCCGGTATTCTCGAGTACCGCCGCCTGAAGAGCGTCGAATATCGCGCTTGTAACGGCGAAGCTCGTCGTCCCCTGGCAGTTGTAGATATCGCACTCGCGGGTGACCTTCATCGCGAGGACGATATCCGATTTTTCGGCAAGGGGAGAGGAGAGGTTTTCGGTGACCGCTATAAGCGTCGCGCCCTTGCCCCGGCAGATATCGGCGATCTGCATCAGCTCGTCGGTCTTTCCGCCGCGGGAAACAAGGACCATAACGTCTCCCTTCTGGATGAAGCCGAGAGCCCCGTGGACCGCTTCGGAGGGGTAGATGAACCTTGCCGGACGTTCGATGCAGCACATAAGGTGACAGAAGTGCTGGCAGCAGATCCCCGAGTGTCCGCAGCCCGACGCGCCGATGCGTTCGGCGGTCGACAGCGCCTCCACCGCGCGGGCGAATTCGCCTCTGTCAAGTACTTCAGCCGTAGCCGCGAGGGATTCTGCCTCGATCCGGAAGGAGTCGTAGGCGCGGTCGATGATCTTTTCGTCCATATCAGTCTCCGATCACGACGACGTCGACTGTTCTGCTTCTCGCTCTCGTGCGGTCGAAGTCGATGAAATAGATGAAACCGAACTCGCCGAGGTCGATATCGCCGTCTATGACGGCGCAGGTGACGCTGCGACCGATGATCGATGAGATCAGATGCGCGTCGGTGTTGTGACAGCCCCGTGCGTCCTCTCCGTGCTCCTCGGCGAATTTCAGGGCCTTGGGACCGGGATGAAGATATATGCCTTCGCGCGAGCAGATCGGCGCGATCTTGTACATAACGTCGACGAGATCCTGCTGAAGGGTCTCGAGCCCCGTCATCGACATATCGAAGGCCGCCTCCTGCGTTATCACCGAGCAGGTGGTGTGATGGGAATAAACGGTGACGATGCCGTTCTTTATACCCGATTCGGCTAGCGCGTCGCGCGCCTGCGCAGTCACGTTGTGGAAGGTGACGGTCTTGTCGTCCGACTGAAGTTTGTACTGCTTTGCGTAGGTCATTGCTTTTTCCCTCCTGCCAGGTCGTCGGCGGCGCGGCGGGTCGCGGCGATCATTTCGTCGATCATGGCGATCGGATCGGCGGCGTTCATAATTCCCGACGCGGCTCCCGCCGCCTCGGATCCCGCCATGATGAAGTCGTATACCTGCTGACCGTTCGTGATCCCGGCAGCCTGTTCCACAAGTATGTCGGGATAGATATCCTTGATGACCTTAATCGTTTCGCGGACGTAGCTCATGCTGCTGACGCCGGCTCCGGTGCCGCCGATAAGCTCGCTCGGCTCGGGGTTGATGATGTCGGGGTGCAGCTCGGCGATCGCCTTCGCCTCGGCGACGGTGTCGGCGCACGCGAAGACAAGCATATCAAGTTCGCGGGCGCGGTCTATCGTCTTCTTTATCTGCGGGAGCGACATCGGCTTTTCGCAGTGATTGATGACTACGCCGCAGGCGCCGGCGGCCTTGATCGCTTCCGGCAGCACATCGGCCATGCCGCGTCCGGGTCGCAGTGTATCCATATACGGCGCGAATACATGCAGATGCCGCGTCTGCTCACAGACGCGCCGTATCTCTGTATATGGAACGATCATGGCGACGTCAACATCGTATTTCTCCGCGCAGGCGTCTGCGTGCAGCGCCATATCAAGTACGGCGTCGCCGTATACGTAGTTCTTTACACCAATCTCGAAGTACGGGGTGCGTATTTTACGCTTCATGTCAGAGCACTCTCCTTTGGTACAACCTTTGTTTCAACGCCGCAGGCGTGAATACTTTCGATAACTTGCTGCGATACATCCGAATCGGTGATCAGCATATCGACCTGTCCAAGATCGCAT
>CACZSP010000014.1 GCA_902783905.1 uncultured Ruminococcus sp. | reverse complement strand
GGCGCGGTAGTGAAGACACAACGGGGGGCTGTCAGAGCCGCGCCAGTGACCAGGTCAGCCGTTCCGGCTGAGCCCGCCGCAGTGAGAGGGTGGCCGCGAACGCGGCCGGGTGAGGGTCGCAGAATCGGTTGTTTCCTGAAGGCGCCCGCGCAAATCACCGACTCCGACACTGCGAAATAAAATCAAACAATTAATTACACATAAGGACACCTTTTTATGGAAAAAACGACACCATACCGTCAGAGAGAGCATCTTTCGTATCCCGAAGCAACTATGTTTCAGCTTGTGGAAAGTGTAACGGAACAGTACCCCGACGAGCCGGCGTACGAGTTTTACGGAAAAAAGACGTCTTACCGCGGTTTTATAAAGCGTATAGAGCGCGCGGCACGCGCTTTTTACGCGTCCGGCGTGAGACCCGGGGACGCGGTCACGGTATGCATGCCGAACACGCCGCAGGCGCTCGACTGCTTTTACGCGCTCAACCGGATCGGAGCCGTGGCAAATATGGTCCATCCGCTTTCGGCAGAAACCGAGATTACCGGATATCTTGATATTTCGGAAAGCAAAATGATCCTGACGGTCGATATGTTCTACGAAAAAACCGAACGTGCCGTCAGCGCGGCAAAAAAGCCGGTCACGATCCTGACCTGCAGGATGCAGGACGAGCTTCCCGTGCATCTTGCCGCCCTTTACGTACTGAAAAAAGGCAAAGAGTATCTGAAATATCCGCGCAGACCGCACCTTCTCTGGAAGGACTTTCTGAAAAGAGGCATGTCGGACGTTTCGCTGCCGGCGCCGGTGTTCGACAGAAACAGGACCGCGGTTATCCTTTACAGCGGCGGCACCGGCGGGTCTCCCAAGGGGATCTGTCTGTCCGACCTGAATTTCAACGCCTGCGCGCTGGAGGCGGTCGAAGCGATCGGGGTACAGATCCGCACCGGACTGAAAATGCTCAGCTGCATGCCGATGTTCCACGGTTTCGGACTGGGTATAAACATCCACACGGTGCTGATACACGGAGCGTGCTGTATACTTATGCCGACCTTCAACGGCAAAAGCTACGCGGATATGCTGAAAAAGAAGAAGCCGAATTTCATAGCGGGAGTACCGACGATTTTCGAGGCGCTTCTTCATATTCCCGGCCTTGACGGCCTTGATATGAGTTTTCTTCTCGGTATGTTCTGCGGAGGAGATTCGCTGTCGGTCGAGCTGAAAAAAAAGATAGACGCTTTCCTTACGGCTCACAACGCGTCGATCCAGGTTCGCGAGGGCGACGGCCTCACCGAATGCGTCACCGCAAGCTGTCTTACGCCGCGCGACGAATACCGGGAGGGCAGTATCGGCCTCCCGTTCCCCGATACCGTATACGGCATAGTTGTGCCGGGGACCGCGGATTTTCTGCCGCCCGGAGAAGAAGGCGAGATCGTTCTGAAAGGCCCGACCCTGATGCTCGGATACCTCAAGAATCAGGAGGAGACCGCCAGAACGCTTCGCGTGCTGGATGACGGCGACACCTGGCTTTATACCGGGGATCTCGGATTTATGGACGCCGACGGGTACGTATATTTCCGCCAGAGGATAAAACGCATGATAATCACGAACGGATACAACGTATATCCGTCAGGCCTCGAAAACGTTATCGACAGTCTTCCCGAAGTGTCGTACAGCTGCGTCATCGGCGTAAAGGATCCGCGCAGGATACAGAGGGTAAAGGCGTTTATAGTGCCCGCGGACGGAGTGGTTCCGGACGACGCCCTGAAGGAACGAATCATGGAAAAGCTCTCGCTGCATATAGCGAAATACGCGCTTCCGCGCGAGATAGAATTCCGCAGGGAACTGCCGAAAACGCTGGTCGGTAAGGTCGCTTACCGCCTGCTTGAAAAAGAAGAGGCGGAAAAGGAAGAATGAAGGCAGTCCGGTCAGGGCCGGCGTCATTTTCGCCGTAAACCGACGGCACGCTCATATAAAAAAGGAGAGTACGATGGCAAAAAAGGAAAAGAAGGCGAGAAGAAAGCTGCGCGACCGCCGCGACGGCAGATTCGTCAAAGCTCCCGGACTTCAGACTATTATGGGATATCTCTGGCCGAAGCGCACCGACTGCGAGGTTTATCTGAACGACAAGATCGACGCGACCGAACTGCTCCGGTATCTTGAAAGACGCAACGCGGAGCACCCCGAATATAAAACCACCATGTTCCACGCCGCGGTCACCGGCATGGCGCGCATGGTTCGCGAACGTCCTCTGATGAACAGATTCATACAGGGCTACCGTTTGTACGAACGCGACGAGATCACGATCAGCTTTGTGGTCAAGCGCCGTTTTACCGACGGGGCGGAGGAGTCCCTGATGGTCCTTAAGGTGAATGACGACGATACGCTCGATTCGATCAGTCAAAGGATCGTCGGCAACGTCGCGGAGACGAGAAAAAGCGAGCACTCCACCGGCGGAATAGACAAACTGCTGGACAAATTCGCCGCGCTGCCGCGGTTCATACTCATTCCGGTATTCCGCATCATACGCCTGATGGATTTCTGGGGCATAACCCCGAAGGCGTTTACCGAAGGGGATCCGCATTATACCACGATCCTCACAAGCAACCTCGGCAGCATAAAATGCCCTGCCGTCTATCATCATCTGAATAATTACGGAACGAACAGTATAATGATCACGATCGGCACCCTTCACAAGGAAGAGGTGCTTATGCCGGACGGCACAAAAGAGATACGCGATATCGTGGATATAGGCGCCACGCTTGACGAGCGTATTGCCGACGGTTTTTACTTTGCCCGCAGTCTCAAGCTCATAAAGCACGTTTTCGCAAACCCGGAGATGCTGGAAAAACCGATTTGCGAGGAAAGCGGATTC
>CACZSP010000013.1 GCA_902783905.1 uncultured Ruminococcus sp. | reverse complement strand
TTTCTTCGATCTGTTTTTCGCTGAAAAGCTGATACTGAGTAAAATCGGCGGTCTTCGCTCCGTCGCCGTTGAAATCGGACGGCAGGCGCGAGGAATAGGCAGCGGCCACGGCCGCCCTTTCCGATGCGCCGAAGGAACAGCTTCCGGCGTATACCACTACGATATCTGCTTCCGCGTTGCGGCAGGACTGCCGGCAGCTGACGGCGATCAGCAGAAGAGCGGCAAAAGCGATTATCACCTTCCATTTGTGGTAAAACCAGAAATTCGAAAGCTTTGAAAGGAAAGGCGATGATGAAAGATCGACGTCTCCGCCCTGCGCCTTGTCATCCGGAGAGATCCTTTCGGTTTCGTCAGACATTCTTCATCCTCCTCCCTATCTCGTCGGAAAGACGGACAAAATCGGCGCATGACAGCCTCTCTCCGCGGATATCCGGAGAAAAGCCGCAGCTTTCGACCGCGCCGGCAAGCTCGGTTTTGGAAATATCGGTAAACTGAGACGAAAGAGCGTTCGGAAGAGTCTTCCTGCGCTGACCGAAAGCCGCCCTGATCACACGGAAAAAGAGCTGCTCGTCCGCGGGGACTGCCGGTTTTTCTTTATACAGATCGATCCTTATCACAGCGGAATCGACCTTTGGAGCCGGATAGAACCTGTTTTTCGGGACTCCGAAAAGCCGGGTGCAGGTACCGAAATAATTCATATACGCCGTTACCGAACCGTATTCGGGATCTCCGGGAGCCGCGCACAGGCGGTCTGCGACCTCGTCCTGCACCATAAGGCAGACGCAGTCGAACGGGAGGCGCGTTTCGAGAAGCTGGAGAAGTATCGGGGTCGTGATATAATAAGGCAGATTGGCGCAGACCGAAACTCCTCCGCGGGCGAGATCCGTCGAAAGGAGTTCGCGAAGATCGGTTTTCGTCACGTCCGCCTGAATTATTTCGATATTCGAGAATCCGGAAAGCGTGAAGCCGAGAAGAGGTATGAGTCCGCGGTCGATCTCGAGAGCAATCACCTTTTCAAATCTCCGCGCCAGCTCGCTGGTCAGCGCGCCGAATCCGGCGCCTATCTCGAGGACCGTCTTCGTTCCCTCGCAAAGACAGCTGTCGGCGATCCTTGCCACCGTTTCGCCGTCGATAAGAAAATTCTGCCCGAACTCCTTCCTGAAGGAAAGCCCGTAGGCGGCCATTATATCCTTTATCGTCCCGATATCGCAAAGATTCAAAACGTCGTCTCCTTCCCGGCGGTCAGCGTCGCTTCGTCGCCGCGGATATATTATACAACAACCCGGCTTATTTTTCAAGCGAGGCAGGGCAAATAATTGTTGACACCCGTTGTGAATAATGATAAAATAAAATAATAATATATATCAAAGGAGCCTGTTTCATTATGAGTTTCAGATTCCAGGCGCACCGCGGAGACAGCGCCTTCTACCCGGAAAACACCCTCGTCTCCTACAGGGCAGCAATATCCGAAAAGTATCACGTGATCGAGCTTGACAACAAGTTTTCACGCGACAACGTCTGTATCTGTCTTCACGACGGCACCGTCAACCGCACCTGCCGCCGCCCCGACGGAAGCGCCTTAGAGGAAAAAACTCCCGCCGACTCGCTCACGTTTGCCGAACTGAGAGAGCTTGACGCCGGCGTGTTCAAGGGAGAGCAATTTGCCGGGACGAAGATACCGACCCTTGCCGAGGCAATCGACGTCATAGGAAGGGAAAGCGATCTTTCGGTCAAGCTTGACAACGTTTTCCAGTCTTTCAACGAGGAAAGATTCGAAATATTCTGCTCGGTCGTGAAGGATTCCGGTTTTGAGAGCAGAGTCGGATTTACCGCCAAAACGCTTCCTTATCTCGTCTACCTTGCCGAAAGATTCCCGTCCTCCGAGATGCACTACGACGGAAGCCTGACGCGAGAAGCTCTTTCGTTTATCGAAAACAATATCAAAGACCGGACCACCCTCTGGATCCCCTTCGACAACAAAGCGACGGCGTGGTGCAAGGAAAGAAAGGCGAGCCGCGAATTCTGCGCCGATCTTCACAGATACGGACAGGTAGGTATATGGCTCCTTTCCGAGACCGACGAGCTGAGGACCGCCGTACGCGAGTTCGGCGCCGACATTATCGAAACGAACGGCACGCTCAAGCCCGACGCGCTGTCGCTGATTTGAAACCGTAATGAAAAAAACGCTCTTGATTCTTATAATGCTTCTCTCCTCTCTGCTGATCCTTTCCGCCTGCGGAGGAGAAAGCGCCGAAACCGGTGCACCGACCGAACCGGCCGACAGCGAAATCACGACGGAGGAACAGTCGGCACAGCCGGTGAAATACGCCGGCGGAGACAACGAATACCGCATCATCTATCCCGACAAAGCAAGCGACACGGTCGTCGGCGCGGCGGAAACGCTGAAAAAGGCGATAAAGTCGAAAACCGGCGCCGATCTCGAGGTCCGTCCCGACCTGATCGCGCCGAAAGCCGGATACGTTGATTCGCCATACGAAATAGTCGTCGGCGTCACATCGCGCCCCGAATCGTCGGTCGCCGCGGACCTGCGCAAAAACGATTATATCATCACGACGTCGGGTACGAAAATAGTGATAGCGGGCGGCTGCGACAAGGCGACGTCGTCCGCCGTGAACAGGTTTATTTCATCCGTTCTGACAAAGGACGGCGAAATGAGCGGAGAACCGGTCGTCTTTTCGGCGGAATACAAATGTGCTTCGTTGAAGATAAACGGAAAAGACGTTTCGGAATACACTATCGTCTATCCGCGCAACCAGCGTTCGTCTTATCAGGCGTCCATCGATCTCATAACCGAAAGGATCGGAGACCTTTGCGGCGCCGTGCTGAAAGCCGAAGCATATTCTGATAATCTCCCCGTGCCCGCGATTCTCATAGGTTCCTGCGCGAATGCGCCCGCAGGCAAAACGCTCGACGTTACCGAATACTCCGCAAACTCGGACGGAGAAAACGTTTCGGTCTATTCCGCCGACATGTTTGCCTCGGCGGCGGTAAGCGCTTTCATCGACAGATATTTCCCGAAAAAATCGTCGGGCGATCTTTCGGTCGCCATCCCCGCCGAGCCGGAGATCGCGACTATCGCGCTTACCGAGGATCTCGCCCCCGGAGCCGATTTCAGAATAATGACTTCGAACGTTCTCGGCGGAGACACGCTCTCGACGCGTGCGCCTCTTCTCTGCGGGATATTCAGCGGGTACCTTCCCGACGTGATCGGTCTGCAGGAATGCAACGACTCGGGGCACAGCGGGATAATCGGTAAGCTTGGCGGACTTTACGACTCCTGCGCGCGAAAGATCGCCGGATCGACCTCCACCTGCTACACGCCCATTCTTTATCTGAAGGACAGATATACCCTTCTCGAATCGGGTTCGGATCTGTTCAGCTCGCGCTGGCCGAGGACCAACACGAAGACCTACGCGTGGGCCGTACTTGAAAGAAAAACCGACGGTAAAATAATCATAGTCATCAACGCTCACTGGTCGCTGATCTTAAGCACCTACGACACCGTGTCCGAATTCGGCAGGAAGATGACCGACAGCGTCGAGGGAGTCGAATGGCGCCGGGACAATTCAAGACAGATACTTGAAAAACGCGCGGCGCTTCTCGAAAAATACGGCGAAAAAACTCCGGTGTTCATTATGGGCGACATGAATGCAAAACCGACGGCTCAGTCGGTGACCATGCTTGAAACCGAGAATATGAAAAATTCCGCGAAGATCGCAAAGCTTGAAAACGATTCGGATATGAACAGCTTCCACTCCTCTCCGGGAACCGCTCCCTCGTCGGGCGCTCCCATTGATATTATCGTCACGTCAAGCGACCTGGTGACCGTTTACCGGCACAGGGTGGTCAGGACCGCCGACGCGATCGACGCCTCCGACCACTGCCCGGTTTATATCGACGTATCG
>CACZSP010000012.1 GCA_902783905.1 uncultured Ruminococcus sp. | reverse complement strand
GAATACGCCTGCGCCGTCTCGGGATATATGCTCGGAGTCAATCCGTTTGATCAGCCCGGCGTCGAAGCATACAAGAAAAACATGTTCGCTCTTCTCGGAAAACCCGGATACGAAGAACTTACCGAATCTTTAAGATCAAGACTTGACTGAAAAAGGAGACGAAAATGATCAAGCTCATACTCGGAGTAAAGGGCTCCGGAAAAACGAAATCGCTCATCGCCATGGTTAATCAGGCAGTCGAAGAAAGCAAAGGAAACGTCGTCTGCATCGAAAAGGGCATCAAGCTCCGTTATGACATCAGCTACCGCTGCAGACTTATAAACGTCGACGAGTATTACGTATTCGGTTCAAGACAGCTGTACGGATTCGTTGCCGGAATACTTGCAAGCGACAGCGACGTATCCGACCTTTATATAGATTCGGCGCTTCGGATCTGCAACAACGACACGGACAATTTCGAACGCCTTGTAAACGATCTCGACGAACTCGCCGACAGATACAAGGTCAATATCGTTATGACCTCCTCGCTGGCCGTCGAAGCGGCAACCGAAGGCCTTAAAAAATTCATCTGAACGAAAATGAGCGATTCGTCATCACGCCCGCTGCGGATCATCTCGGTTTCCGACGCATTCATGCGTCCGGAATACTACCGTGCCGCAGACAAAGTGTCGGACCGTTTTGAATTCGGCGAGATTCTTTCGTTCGGCCCTCCCGACAAGGCATCCATGCGTCACGTTGCTTATATCATCGAGCGCGGAGGACCGGAGGCTCTTCCGGCTCCGGAAGAGCTTTATGAAATAGCACCGGGCTACGATGCGATCATGGTTCATTTATGTCCGGTAACGCGAAGACTGATCGAATCCTGGCAGGGTCTGAAGCTGATAATGGTCAATCGCGGAGGGACCGAAAACATAGATCTTGAAGCAGCTTCCGAGCGCGGGATCCCGGTTATTTCGAATCCTTCGCACAACGCTAACGGAGTGGCAGAACTGACTGTCGGACTTATTCTGTCGCAGACACGGAATATTTCTCTCGCTGATAAAATTATGAAATCGGGCGGATGGTGCGAATCCTATCCGAACGCCGGGCGCGAGTTCGAGCTTCGGGGGCTATGCGCCGGCATCATCGGCTTCGGTTCCATCGGCAGACGCGTCGGAAGGTATCTGAAAGCGCTTGGGATGAATCTTTGTTTCACTGACCCGGCAGTGCCTTCCTTCGATCCTGACGCCCTCTCGCTCGGATGTGAGAAGGCTGATCTCGACGAACTGATGAAACGCAGCGATATAGTTACGCTTCACGCAAGATCAGACGATCTGATCGTTTCGCGCAGGGAATTCGAACTGATGAAACCTTCTGCGTATTTCATCAATACCGCGAGACCTCATCTTGTTGATTACGCCGCTCTTTACGAGTTTTTGGCAGAAAAAAAGATCGCCGGTGCTGCTCTGGACGTTCATCAGGCGGAACCGACCGATCCGTCGGATCCTCTGCTTAAACTGGATAACGTAACGCTTACCAATCACCGGGGCGGCGCGACAGTCAACTCTTATTCGGACAGCCCTTCGGATATGATCCGAACGGCGGAAGAAATGATGTTCTGATGAAAAAGATTTTTTGCAGGACACTTTCATTAATAATCGTTACGACGGTTGTCGCAACTTCTCTGTTTTCATGCGAAAAAGGAGGGCACGAGGATACCGGAAGCAGTTCCCTGGAATCCGACGAGCCCTCTCCCGTTTCAACGGAATCCGATACCGAACCCTGGGAGGAACTGCTTTCCGGCGGAGAACCCGTGTATACCATAGTCAGAGCGGATGAAGATCTGACTGCCGCAAATCTGGCGAATTTTCTTTCCGAATGTCTTAGGACGGCAACAGGTACCGTCTTTTCCGTCGAGTCGGATATCATGAGAAAGTGGGATACTTCCGACAGATTTGAGATTCTCGTAGGTTCGACAAACCGCCCCGAATCATCCGAAGCAGCCGGGGGACTAAGTGCGGACAAGCGTTCCGGCATATCGCGGTCCGGAAATAAAATCGTTATATCCGGACTTGACGAAGCGTCTCTCGCCGACGGCGTTGAAGCGTTTCTGCTTGAGTATACCGGACTTGAGTTCAACGCCGGGTTCGTTCCGCGTGAAACCGCCGCTACCGCCGTCCCTGCGCGCCGTGATCCCGTAAACGCCGTCATTCCCAAAGGATGTCCGACCGGAGATCAGACCGGACGTCCCGAAAATTCCGCGCCTTCAGTAGACGTCGAAAAGCTTCTACTGACAGATCCGTCTTTTGATTATTCTCAGGATTATGCCGTCAGATATTCCGGGAGCGCGTCGGCTTCGAGCATACCGGCGGACAGGATCGAAACCGGGCTGATTGAAAACAGGTACGGCACGCCGTACAACGTGATCGCAGATTTCAACGTGCTTTCCTTCGGTGCCGCCGGAGACGGGGTTTCAGACGATACCGCGGCATTTAAAAAAGCGATCGAAGCGGCCAACGAAGCCGGCGGCGGGACCGTATTTGCGCCGCGCGGGTTTTACTGTCTTACCGAGCCGCTTGAACTTCCGGCGCTCGTCACTCTTTCCGGCGAGATCAAGTCAGGCACTGCCGATGGCACGGTGCTCTGCATTTATCACGGTAAAGGAGTTACCGACAGAAAACTTGCTGCCGTAATATGCGGTCCGTACACTTCGGTACAGAATCTTGCCTTCTGGTATCCCGAGCAGACGATCGTGAACGGAAGGGCGATACCTTATCCCGCTTCGGTTATGCAGAAGTATATCAACGGCTGCACGGTGCGCAACGTGACGTTTGTCAACTCGTATATAGGCATCGACGCGTCGGAATACGGGGCGGTCCTCGCTCTGCAGTATATACGCGACGTCTGCGGTACCTGCCTTGAAACGGGATTCTGCAACGATTACAACCTTGACATCGGTAAGGTTGAAAATTTCAGCCTTTCTCCCGATTACTGGCTTTCAAGCGGCCTTCCCGGCACGCCTAACGCGGAACTGCTGCGGACGTATATGCTGAGAAATTCCACGGGCATCCTGATGGGACACGCCGACTGGTTTTATTTCTCTGATATCACGATCAGCGGTTATTTCCGCGGATTCTGCTTTACCGAATCCTCAAACAACCCGAACGATACTTCGGTGGCTAACGGTCAGATCCTCAATCCGGTGATAACCGACTGCTATTATCCGATTTTCGTTAAAAACGTTTCCTGGTTCATGGTAACCGGAGGAGAACTCCGCGCGACGGGGAACGGCGGAGCCGCTGCGCTCTTTTTCCGCCCGGAAGCCGGAACCCTGCGCGAAAATCAGCGCGGGTCGCTGCATTTTGCCGGAACAGTAATCGACAGCGCAGGAAAATACGCGATTATACTGCAAAGCATCAAACCTCAACTGATATTTGATTCATGTTCCGTTTCTTCGGCTTCCGGAGAAATCTTCGGACGGACCTCCGGAGGCAGGATCTCGGCGGTCAACACGAGTTTTTCGGGTGACTGCAGAGAAAACGATTCGGTTGTCAACACCGACAAAGCGCAGGCGGTGCCTTTATTCGATATGGCTTCCTGTACAAAAGAAACCAAGCCCGGCTCCGACGCTTTCATCGATCTTTCCAAAGAGCCGTATAACGCAAAAAGCGGAGAGGATATCGGCGATATACTCCAGAAAGCGATAGACAAGCTTGCTTCGTCATCGGGAGGCACGGTTTACCTTCCCGCGGGGGTTTATTACGTCCGCAGGCATATCGATCTGCGCGCCGGCGTCGAGCTTCGCGGTTCCACAATGGCTGCTCACGTCGATATCTACATGAAACCGGCTGCTTCGGGACAGGCGTGGTCCGAGGGAGGAACAAACCCGTATCTGCCTTGCGGCACCGTGATTTTCACCGATTTCGGCACCAACGATCCCGACGGAAAAGAGTTTATTTCGATGTACGAGGGTTCCGGACTCTGCGGGCTTTCGATCGAATACGACAGTCAGTCGAGCACCTCGATAAAGCCGACTTCTTTCACGGTACGGGGACACGGAAAGAATATTTACGTAATCGACGTCGGTATGACGTCCTCGTATAACTGCATCGATTTTTCCGCCGAAAAATGCGACGGTCACTACGTCGAATTTCTGTGGGCAGTCGGTCTTAACGAAGGTATCCGAGTCGGAGCGGGAAGCGAAGGCGGAATTATCCGAGACTGTCATTTCACCGT
The DNA here is from genome assembly GCA_902783905.1 of uncultured Ruminococcus sp. Taxonomy (GTDB): domain Bacteria; phylum Bacillota; class Clostridia; order Oscillospirales; family CAG-272; genus CAG-390. Next base: position 2,790 of record CACZSP010000012.1, on the reverse strand, counting down.
CAACTGCTGGCAGCCGGGCAGATATATCGATTCAAAATACTGGGATCACGTGGCTGCGAAAGCCGTCGACACCGGAAAGACGTACATTATCGGCGAATCGACAGGTGAGATACTCTACAATAACTTCACGATCAACCAGCGGATTGGAGTCAGTTTGCTCGACGGAGCAAAGGACGTAGTTCTCGCGGGCACCGCCGTCGATTATTCCGACTGCGATTTTTATCTGGAAGGCAACTGCACGGCGACTATAATCAACGCTCAGCTGGTCTCGCAGCGTTCGGATTCAAATTACCGCTACGGAGCTTCGATATACACTTCCAATTCATTCATCGGAAAAGCAAGTATATACAATATGACCTGCTGGGGAAATCCTCTCTATACTATGATCATTAACGGAAACGGAAACGTTTACGTCTCAATTGCCGACGCATCCAACAAAATTCCGTTTATCAACCTTCAGGGAGGAAACGCGGTGATCGCGGCGTCCGTGGGGACGAGAAGTTCGAACTTTGAAGTCGCAGGTTCGGAAAACGCAGGGCAGCTTCTTGTAATAGGATTGTGGCCGAGCAACCGGATTTCGATCCGCTCGGGTTTGCCCAAAGACAAAGTGACGGTTATCAAATAACGGAGCGTTCCCGCTCAGAAAATAATCAAAGGGGTTGCTAAAAGCTCGGTCCACGAGTTTTTAGCAACCCCTGATATATGTCTGAATTATTCCAGAAGATCAAGAAGATCGAATACGCTTCTGACCGGAATCAGTCTGACTCCGCTCGCGGGATCGGGCTTTTTCTTAGTCAGATTTCTGTGCGGAACGGCTATCCGGTCAAATCCGAGTCTCTCGCATTCCTTTATACGCGATTCCAGCCCCGAAACCGATCTGCATTCTCCAGAAAGACCGATTTCACCGATTGCGGCAAGAGTATCGGGAACAGGTTTATCCTTTACGGATGAAATCATGGCGAGTGCAATTGCAAGATCGGCCGCCGGTTCTTCTATCCGCAGTCCTCCGATAACGTTCAGATACAGGTCCTTGTCTCCGAATCTGATTCCCAGCCTTTTTTCAAGCACTGCAGTTATAAGACAAATCCTGTTATAATCGACTCCGTTTACGGTCCTACGGGGGGAAGGGAAGGAAGTGGGCGCGGCAAGCGCCTGTACCTCGGCTATGAGCGGCCTAGTGCCTTCGACGGTACAAAGGGCGCAGTTACCCGATACGTTCTTCGGTCTGCCTTCAAGGAGCGTCTCGGACGGATTGGGGACTTCCGACAACCCGCGGTCTGTCATTTCGAACACACCGATCTCGTCGGTGGAGCCGTAACGGTTTTTGTTTGCTCTGATTATCCTGTACGCCTGCTGACGTTCTCCCTCGAAGCAGAGGACGGCGTCCACCATGTGCTCGAGAATCTTCGGTCCGGCGATCGATCCTTCCTTGTTTACGTGACCGACAAGAATGACCGACGTTCCGTCGTTTTTCGCCTTCGCGATAAAAGAAAGCGCGGATTCTCTTACCTGAGTCACGCTGCCGGGGGAGGAAGCCGATTCCGGAGTATAGGTCGTCTGTACCGAGTCGACGATCAGAACGTCGGGAGAAACGCTTTCGCATTCTTCGAGTATCCTGTCGATATTCGCTTCGGTGAGGACGAAAAGATTTTCTCCCGCCACGCCGAGGCGCTTTGCCCTCAGCTTAATCTGACCTGCCGATTCCTCGCCGGATACGTAAAGCACCTTGCGTTTTTTGCCCAGGATGCCGCTGATCTGCAGCAGAAGAGTTGATTTTCCGATTCCCGGCTCTCCGGTCAGGAGAACAACGGAACCGCGGACGAGTCCTCCTCCGAGAACTCTGTCAAGTTCTCCGAGCCCCGTTTTGGATCTGATAAAAGTGTCTTCTTCGATCTGATCGACCGGAACGGCACGGCCTTTTTTCCCAACGGACCCGCGCTGTCTGACTTCCGGCTGTTTTTTAGAAGCCGGTTCGCTTTCTACAACGTCCTCGACGAATGAGTTCCATGCTCCGCAGTTGGGGCATTTTCCCATCCATTTCGGACTTTCGAACTCGCAGGACGAGCATATAAAAACCGATTTAAGCTTCGGCATCTTCCTTTTTCTCCGGTTTTGCTTTAAGGATATATACCGGTTCTTCGGTTCCGCGGATATATCCTCCGGTGATCCTGACTTTTTCGACGTCCTTCCTTCCGGGAAGCTCGTACATCAGTTTCATCATGGCGTTTTCGAGTATCGAGCGAAGTCCGCGCGCGCCGCTGTTCCGTTCGAGTGCAAGTTCGGCGACTGCCTGTACGGCGCTGTCGTCGAAATCAAGATCGATACCGTCCAGTGAAAACAGCTTTTTGTACTGCTTCATCAGAGAGTTCTTCGGCTCGGATATTATTCTCTTGAGTGCGTCGGCGTCCAGACTTTCCAGCGGAACGATAACCGGTATTCTACCGACAAGCTCGGGGATGAGACCGTATTTCACGATATCGTGAGGAGTGACGTCGGAAAAGATATCCGTCCCTGCACCTGCCTTTTTGGATATCAGTTCGCTTCGGAAACCGATAAGCTGTGTCCCGCGACGTTTTTCGATAATCTCCTGAAGACCGTCAAAAGCTCCGCCGCAGATAAACAGTATGTTCGACGTGTTGATTCGTATAAACTCCTGATTCGGATGTTTTCTCCCTCCGTTGGGCGGAACGTTGGATACGGTACCCTCGAGAATCTTCAGAAGAGCCTGCTGAACGCCCTCGCCGGAAACGTCCCGGGTTATCGAACGGTTTTCGCTTTTTCTTGATATCT
>CACZSP010000011.1 GCA_902783905.1 uncultured Ruminococcus sp. | reverse complement strand
GGCTGAGCTAAACGCGCAAAGCTTTTATTTTTTTAACGGCGCGCCGTTTCGGGCGCGCCGTTAAATCGGAGCGGGTGATGGGAATCGAACCCACGCGGCCAGCTTGGAAGGCTGGAATTCTACCATTGAACTACACCCGCATACGCCGTTTCTTCAAAACGCTTAAATATGATACCACATCGGAAGCGGTTTGTCAAGTTTTTTTTGAATTTTTTATTGAGTGCACGCGATAAATCGCACGAATATAAAACTTGTTGAGAGTATTTTGGGTTTTTTTGACCGCAAACTCCGAAAATGTGATATAATTTATCTGTAATCAATACAGTTTTACCGGAGCGTTTTGTATGAAGACGAAAACGATACTGTTTGTTATTTTCACCGCGGTTCTGCTCCTGACCGTCGCGGCATGCGGCGGGACCGGACCGGATACTCCCGGCGGAGGGACGGAAGCGACGGCAGCGTCTGCCGCGGATACGACCGCAGCCGCGGTGCCCGACGCAAAATCGGATTATCTGATCGCCGAGGACGGCCGCGCGGTCTGCGCCATCGCAGTCGCCGAAAACGCCGGAAAGACCGAAAAGGCGTTTGCACTTTCGCTTCAGCTGGCCCTTAAAAACGATTTCGGAATTCAGGTTGAAGTGAATGAAAAGGTCGGCTCGGATACCGATCCGGAAATCGTGATAGGCCTCGGCGCCTACGCTCCCGGCGCGGATATTTATTCCGGGGCAAGATACGGCGTCTGGACCGCGGCCCGATGCGGATACAAGCTGCTTGTGTTCGCATGCGACGAAAAAACCTACGGTTCGGCATCCGGGACTCTTCCGAAATATATAAAAAGGATGAGCGGGGACGGCAAAGTAAGGCTCGGATCGGTGTTCTTCGCCTCCGAATCGGTAGTTCCGTCTCCCGTGAACCTGCCGGTAGCCGACGGCTTCTGCGCGTCGTACGTCAACGCCGTGGGCTGGAAGACTACGGCGCACAAGGCGGTCTCGGTCACCTTCAAAAACGCCAACGAATCGGATTTCAAAGCTTACCAAGCAAAGCTCGAAACGCTCTCGTACCGGAAGGCAGCCGAAAACGGGATATCCGGGAACCTTTACGCGACTTACGTGAACGAAAAGAATCAGCTTTCGGTCGACTATTTCCCTGCAATGAGGATAATGCGCGTCATCGGCGAGCCGGCGTACGAGAAGCCGCTGTGGGAGCTCTCGGGCGGCGAAAGAGTTCAGCCGGTCAAACTTATGATGATAGAAGACACGACGTCAGGACACGCCTCCTCGTTTGTTGTGACGCTGGCTGACGGAAGATTTCTCCTGTACGACACCGGCTACGACACTACGGCCGATCAGCTGATGAACTATATGAAGGCGAACAACCGCTTCTCCGACGGGAAAGTGCATATTGCCGCGATAATCATCAGTCACCCGCACACCGACCACATGGACGGTCTTACGGCGCTTGCCGACAAATATTCGGGACAGATCGAATGCGGCGCCGTTATGTACAATCTCGTATCGACGGATATGCAGAGCGTGCTTGCCGACAGTTCTCTCGATTCGCGGCAGAAATCATTCAACGACGCCGCCGAAAAACTCGGAGCGGAGGTCTACTGCCTGCGCGGGGGACAGAAATTCGAATTTGCCGGAACAACGTTCGAAGTGATGTTCACGGCGGACGAGCTCGGAGATTTCGAGCTGACGGGGGTCAACTCCTCCGGGCAGACGGATACCACCTACGATATGAACAACTCCTCGCTGATACTGCGCATGACCGAGTCGGGGCAGACGACGGTGTTTACCGGAGACTGCCGCGGAGGAGAAGCCGGGATCATCTCGTCGATGTTTTCAGCCGGTTTCGACGCCGATATGATGACGGTCGCACATCACGGTTTCAACGTCGTCGGGACCCTCTGGATGTACAACAAGGCGCGTCCGAAGGTCCTTTTCTGGACGATAAAATCGGCTGACGCGGATACTTCGAGATCCTTCGTTCAGCAGCTCATGTCCGCGAGATATGTGAAAAAACACTTTTACGAGGATACTCAGACCGAGATCGTCCTCCCATACGATCCGGCGTCATAATGTCACAATACTACGGAGGAACAACTATGGAAAAAGTAAGGATAGGCGTCTTCGGAGCGGGACGCGGAATGACGATGATCAATCAGCTTTTCGGCGATCAGGACGCTCGCGTAGTGGCCGTGTGTGACAAATACGAGCCGCTGCTTGAAAGATGCCGAAAAAAAGCCGACGAGATCGGCTACGAAGGAATAACCTACTACACCGATTTTGACGCCTTTTTCGAACACGATATGGACGCCGTCGTGCTTGCCAACTACGCCAACGAGCACGCCCCCTACGCCGTAAAGTTTCTGCGAAGCGGCAGACACGTTATGTCCGAATGTCTGACGATGTCCTGCATGAAGGAGGCGGTGGAGCTGATCGAGGCGGTGGAACAGACGGGCCTCGTTTACGCCTACGCCGAAAACTACTGCTACACGCCGGTGCGCTGGGAGATGAGGCGTCTTTACAGGGAAGGCGCTCTCGGCCGGCTTATGTACGCCGAGGGCGAATATCTTCACGACTGCTCGCCGATCTGGCCGTCCATCACCTACGGAGAGAGGAACCACTGGCGCAATCTGATGCCGTCGACCTTCTACTGCACCCATTCGATAGGTCCGATACTCTTTATGACGGGCCTGCGCCCGGTCAGGGTCTGCGCCTTCGAGACGCCGAACATGCCCTTCATGCATAATCTCGGAACAAATTCGGGAACGCTTTGCATGGAGGCGATAGTGCTCGACAACGGCGCGATAATGAAATCCACTCATTTCAACATCAAATCGAACAGGCACTCGTCCTACCAGCTCAACGGCGATCTCGGCGGATGCCAGGATCTCGGCGGCGGCGAGATAGGAGTTTATCTCGAACAGCCGGGAATGAACGGAAAGGGAGAGAAAAAGGTATACAAGCCCGAGCCGATAATCGCCGAGGCGGCGGCTTCGGGGCACGGCGGGGGAGACTATTACACGACGCATTATTTCGTCAGGAGCATCCTCGGAGATCCGGAGGCAAAGGAGAGGTCAGTCGGCGTTTACCAGGCGGTCGATATGTGCATGCCGGGTACGCTCGGACTGAAGTCGATCGCAAACGGCAATATCCCGATAGAAATACCCGATCTGCGGGATCCCGCGCAAAGGGACGCCTACAGGAACGACACCGCGTGCACCTTCCCCGAGATAGCGGGAGATCAGTATATCAGCAACAATCTTTCGGGCGCGCCGGAGATCCCCGACAGCGTTTTCGAAGAGGTGCGCACTGCCTGGCTCGCCGGGAAAAAATAAGCCGGTATGAAGTATTATCTTGCCGTGGATTCGGGAGGGACCAAGACCGAGGCGGTCGTCCACGACGAAGCGGGGCACGTTATCGGCCGAAGAGTGACGCCCGGCTGCAACGCGATGGACGTCGGCGCCGAAGAGGCGGCCCGGAGGATAACCGACGCTCTCGAGGGAGTCCGGGGGTTTTTCCCTGACGGGAAGCCGGACAAGTCGTACTTCGGACTTGCGTCGAAAAACTATTACGAAGACAGACTGATCGGGCGGCCGCGCGAACTTTACCGCGACTGGAATATAACCTGGGAGGACGACGGACGCGGAATGATAACCTCGGTCCTCGGCAGGGGGGACGGCGGATGCATCGTGTGCGGCACCGGGTCGAGCATGTTCTGCCGCCGCGGCGGGGAAATGTTCCACACCGGCGGCTGGGGGTATCTGCTCGATACCGTCGGAAGCGGTTTTATGCTCGGGCGCGACGCCATACGCGCCGCCCTGCGGCAGTTCGACGGAAGAGGGGAGAAGACGCTGCTTTACGAATCGGTCAGCGCCCGGCTGGGCGCGAGACCGGAGAAGTCGATACCCGAGATCTACGCGGGTGGCAGACCGTTCATCGCATCATTCGCCCGCTGCGTTTTCGAGTGCAGAGCCGAAGGCGACGCCGTCGCCGGGGCGATCTTCGATCACAACGCGTCGGCGCTTGCCGAGATGACCTTCGCCGGAGAAAGATTTTACGGGAAGCCCTTCCGGCTGGTACTCAGCGGAGGCATCCTTATGTCATATCCCGAATACGCCGACCGCGTCAGGGAAGAGGGAAGTCGGGCCGCCGAAATGATCAGGGCGGAAATACCGCCGGTCTACGGCTGCGCTCTTGAAAACGTAATGTCCGAAGACGGTTTCGACGAGGCGGAGTTCAGAAAGAACTTCAGTACCGGTCTCGCCGCCGCCCGCGGCAGCCGCGACAACTGATATTTACAATCGCCGCCGGATCGCCGCGAAAAAGACGAGATCCGGCGGCGATTTTTCGCAATAAATCGAAACCGGAAACAACTCGGAAATATGAAGGGGTTAAAATACCGTCAGTATCGGGGAGAAAGAGAAGAAAAATGAGAAAGATTCTGATAGTCGAAGACGAAAAACCGATAAACGACCTGATAAAACTGAATCTCGAGCTGGTCGGTTATTCCTGCGAGCAGGCGTTCGACGGCACCTCCGCCCTTGCGCGCATCGGGACCGAAGAATTTGACCTTATCATACTCGACGTCATGCTTCCGGGCGTATCCGGCTTCGATATAATAGGAAGCTGCGGGGATACTCCGGTGATATTCGTTACGGCTAAGGGAGATATTTCCGACCGGCTTGAAGGACTTCGCAGAGGGGCGGACGATTATATCACCAAGCCCTTCAACATACTCGAAATGGTGGAGCGGGTCAACGCGGTGCTCCGGCGGGCGAGAAAGGCCGACGACGTCGTTTCTTTCGGAGACGTAACGGCAGACTTTTCGAAAAGAAGGGTCCTGAAGGGCGGCGAGGAGGTGCATCTGAAGCCGAAGGAGTTCGATCTGCTGGAAGCTCTCGTCGTCAACCGCAATCTCGCTCTCTCGCGCGAAAAACTGATAGAACTGGTCTGGCCGATGGATTTCGACGGAGACGAAAGGACAGTTGATATCCACGTAAGGCGTCTGCGTCAGAAGCTCGGACTGGAGGACAGACTCATTACGGTCTTCAAAACGGGGTACAGGCTGCAGATATGAAAACGCGTTTCTGGAAAAAAGCGTATCTTTTCACGCTGATCCTTTTTCTCGGCTGCCTGAACGCTGCCGTGCTCTCCCTGACCGTCTACTCCTACCGAAGGAACGTTGCCGCCGCAGAGGATACGGCGAAGGCGGAGGAATACTATATCGCGTTTTCCTTCGACCGCGACCTTTCGGATATCGGCGATTCGCCCGACTACTCCGCGCGGGATCTGATGGAGCATTTCGGAGAAAACTATTCTTCGAGAGGGCGGCTGCTCGCGTTCCTTCATGACGGAGATATCATTTATTCGGACGTTCCGGAAGGTCTGATCCCGGAAAGCGATACCGTTTCTCACGTATATTTCGAAGGCGTGCGGCATATCGTGATCAGAAATACCGTGTTTGACACGGGTTACGAGCTTGTGTTCGCGAAAGACGCGTCCGACCTCGACGCGGATCTGCGTTCTCTCGGCGCCGCCTTCGCGATTACTGCGTCGCTCGTCTCGGTACTGCTTGCGGTTTCTCTTTATTTCGTCATGCGCCGGCTTTCGGTTCCGATAGACAGGATGCGTGAGGCGACCGAACAGATCGCCGGAGGCAACTGGGATTACCGCGCGGAGGAAAAGGGAAACGACGAGTTCGCCCTGCTTGCGGGGAGCTTCAATCTGATGCTCGAAAAGATCGGCAGCCAGATGGACGAGCTTGAACGCGAGGCGGAAAACCGAAGGATAGAAGCCGAGAAGAAGCAGACACTGATCAACGATATGGCGCACGAGATGCGCACGCCGCTGACGAGCATACGCGGGTACGCCGAAACGATCGAAAAAGCCGCCATTCCCGAACAGACCCGGATAATGGCCGCAAAATACATAATATCCGAGTCAGACAGACTCGGGAAGATATCCGAAACGATACTTGAAGGCGCATATATGGGCGCTGTCCTTCCGGAGACCGAGCGTTGCGATCTGGCCGCGACCCTTGCCGACACCGGGCGCAGACTCAGTCCGAAAGCCGAAAAAGCCGGGGTAACTTTTGAAACCGACCTTTGTCCGAGCGAGGTCGAGGGCAATCCGACGCTTTTGTCGATGCTGTTTTACAATCTTGCCGAAAACGCGATCAAAGCCTGCCGGCCCGGAGGAAAAGTAATTCTTTCCTGCGCGGGTCCGGTCGCCTCGGTGTCCGACGACGGGCGCGGTATGACGAAGGAGCAGCTTTCGCATATCACCGAGCCGTTTTACAGGACGGACAAATCGCGCTCAAGATCTGAAGGGGGCGCCGGACTCGGGCTGTCCCTCTGCAAAAAGATCACCGAAGTCCACGGCGCTTTACTGTCGTTTGAATCCGAGCCGGGGAAGGGAACGCGCGCGACTGTTGAATTCAGGGAGGAAAAACGTGAAAAGAATTAAAAGGATCATTTCGCTGACGGCGGCGGCCGTTCTTTTACTCTGCCTTCCGCTTTCTCTTTGGGCGCCGGCTTCCGCCTCGGGCGACCGGATCCCGTACGAAGAAGCGTGGGATTTCGTCAGGCGCGCTTATGAACTGTACTGGAATCTCACCAGATTCAATTTTTGGTGGAACGGCGGAGTGGAAGGACTGACCGACCTGAGCGGCAGGTTTTATCGTGCCGGAGACCTGTCCCCGGCGGCCGAAACTCCGCTTGTGACCCTGCGCGACGTAAAGGAATACGCGGAGACGATCTACGCGGAGGACGTGTCGGACATGATGTGGCGCCGGAACCCGTATCTGACTCCGTATCACGAATGGGATCCTTATGAAAAATACGACCCGTCGCAATATGCTATCGGGAATATCCCCTGCGACCTGCCTCTCGACACGGATTTTCCGTGGGTACACAGATCAGGCGGCGGCGCCGGCGGTATGGTGCTGATGTTTTATATGCAGAAGTCTTTTTACGAGCACAGCGTATTTCCGACCGCCGCGGAGGCGGATTTCGAGGAACTCGAAAACGGGAACGGAAAAGCCGAATTCAGGTTTACGATATTCGAGGGATTCAAATCTGACGGAGACTCAAACAAGCCGGGAAGCGTCCGGGTGAAATTTGTCCGAACGGGCGACGGCTGGAGGATCCCCGACTGCGGATTCGTCCGGGCACTCTGCTTCGAATACGAAAAATCGGGCTTTACGAGATATTACGATATCGACCCGATCACGGCCATGAGATCCTCGGTCTGGGAGACCGTTTCGCAGGAGGTATTCGACGCCGCGCGCGAATCCGGGAAGCTGAAGCTTGATATTTCCGGGGCCAGTACCGGATTTGACTATTACTTCAGGATAATCGAATGGTACGGCGGGGTATACCGCATTGTGATCGGACTGGATCTGAATGAAGGGAACGGACAGACGCGCGTAATAAAGCTCGACGCAATGTTTTCACTGAATTCCGGAGGACCGGTTCTCAGCGGAGGCGAGGTCTTTCGGGTGCTGAACGGAGCCGAAACCTTCACCGAGTACGACGGCCCGGTAACGAATACGATATCCCCGCGTCTCCGGCTCGCAATGGACGGCGTTATCGCGTCTCCTTCGACGTCGGACGGATCCGTCCGCGTGATCCTGTTTTGCGCGGTATGTTCAGCTGCCGCCGCGGTCGGAGCGCTTCTCAGCGTCCGGAAAATAAAGGAGGAGAGCAGGTGAAAAAATACGCGTTTCTTATAGCCGTGATATCGGTGCTCGCTCTCTCGGCGGCGGCGCTGATCGCCGGGATAACGTTCGTCAACCGCAGGACCGAGCCCCCCGTCCCTTACACGATGCCGGACGCGGTCTCGGAACTGCCTTCGGTGATCCCGTCCGCGGAACCGGAGCATATCCACGAATGGGCAAGGGAAAAACAGTTCGACGAAAATCAGCACTGGCAGGTGTGCCGTATCTGCGGGGAGACACGGAAGCACGCCGATCATATAATCGCAAGAACGGCGCTGGAAAAAGCTTCTCCCGGAAAAGACGGAGTTTTCCTTTACAAGTGCGCCGCCTGCGGATATCAGTACACGGGGCCTTTTTCCTACGATCCCGATCTTCCCGCCGGATTTATCGAATACCGGGAGCCTCGCGATATTTACGGCAATAACGGTACCGAGGCGCAATGCTACTTCATACTGAATCCGGACGGAAAATCCTACTCGGTATCGGGCGGCCGCCCGAACTGGTATACCTTTGACGATAAAACCTTTCTTGCCACGGTGATACCTTCGGAATACGCCGGACTTCCGGTAACCGGGATCGGGGACGGTTACGGGTTTTCTCTTTATCTTCCCGGCAATACGAATAGCTTCAAGGGCGTTTTTAACGTGGAGATCGAGGAGGGGATACAAAGGATAGGAAGCAAAGCATTCTGTTTGTACAGCGACGATGCCAATATGGTTCCGGTTCAGCTGATTATCCCGTCGACCGTTACCGAGATCAGTCCCGACGCGTTTTTTTCGAACGGGGACAGTTTTAAACCGCCTCTGATCCGCATCTCGGAGGACAATCCGAAATATGCGTCCGACGGTAAATGCATTTACGAAAAGGGCACCGGGAGAATGATACTGTCTCTCGGAAGCGACGGGAACGTTGCTTCCGACAAAAACGTCAGCGTCATCGGCAAAGGATCGGTGGGGCTGCTCTCTCCCGGGGCGGTCGTGACGATCGGGAAAAACGTAAAAGAGATCGAACCGCTTGCCTTTACCGATTTTTCCAGAATTGCCGAAGTGACCGCCGAGGAGGGCGGAAACTTCGTTTGCGGGAATGCGGGCGGCTGGTATATCCTCGAAAAAGATACGGGTAATCTCGTATGCTGTTCGCTGTCCGTAAGACTTGATGATATTCCGGGGCTGCGGTCGGTCGGCGGCTACGTTTTCGGGGAAAAGCCGGCGCTGACCGGCGACGTGGTCATTCCCGCGACCGTTGAGCGGATTTCCGATCACGCTTTCGAAGGGGCGACGGTATCGAACGCCGACCCGAACAAAAGAGCAAAACTTTTACTCCTCGGGGATTCCTGTTATATCGGCGAATATGCCTTTGCCGGGTCGGATTTTTACTCGGTTTCGCTTCCCGACGGGGTCGGAAAGATCAGCGAGGGAACTTTCTCGGGCTGCAAATATCTGGCCGATCTGACGATTCCGTCCGGATGCCGGGAGATCGGGTCGCGGGCCTTCGAAGGATGTGCGGCGCTTGAAAAGATCGTTCTGCCGGACGGCGTCGAGCGCGTCGGCGGTTTCGCTTTCAGAGACTGCCCGTCGCTCAGGACGCTGTCGATCGGGAAAAACGTCAATTCGATAGAAGACGGAGCGTTCGCGCGTACCTCGTCGCTCGAATCGGTATCGGTCGCCGAAGGAAACGCCTCTTTCCGTTTGGTGACCGGATGTCTGATAGACGTAAACAGAGCCGAAATTGTTATTGTCTGCAACGGGGCGGATATCCCGGACGATCCCGACGTCAGGCGCATCGCGCCGAAAATCTTTGCGGGCAGGCGGTTTACACGCTCTCAGACGATTCCGGCTCGTATCACCGAGATCGGCGAGAGGGCTTTCGACGGCGCCTATATTCCTTCGATCGTTTTCGAAGGAGACGAAATAACGATAAAAGACTCGGCATTCGCCTGCTGCTCGGGCATTACCGAAATCCGGCTTCCCGGGCGGACGGTACTGGGGACGGCAGTTTTTGAGGGCTGTCCCGATATCGAGCGTGTCGTTCTTCCGGCGACTCTTGTCGAAGTTCCGGCTTTCACTTTTTCGGGTTGCCTGTCGCTGAAGGAGGCGGCGCTTCCGGCAACGCTGACAAAGATCGGAGAATTCGCGTTCAGCGGTGCGGCTCTGACGGAAGTAATCATTCCGGACGGGGTAGTTTCGGTGGGAGAGGGCGCCTTCCGAGACTGTTCGTCGCTCCGGCGGCTCCATATCGGCGCCGGCACTCTGCTGACCGAAGAAGACGGGACGCGCTGGGGCAGCTTTTCGGGCGCCGGACGGTCGCTTTCGGAGATCTCGGTATCAGCCGGGAACTCCCGCTATTCGACGAACGGAACGGTGCTTGTCGACAAAGCGCGGAGTTCGGTTATACTAGGCTCATCCTCCGCGTTGATCCCCGGTGACGGCAGCGTAATACGGATCGCGCAGAGAGCTTTCAGGGGATGTTCGGGACTTGAAACGCTCGATATTCCCGACGTGATCGAAGAGATCGGCAGGAACGCTTTCGAAGGTTGCTCTTCGTTCAGATCGGTAACGCTTCCGAAAGGGCTGAAAACGGTGGATCTGCGGATCTTCGGAAGCACAGTCTGTTTCAAGCGGCTTATCATTCCGGACGGCGCGGAAAAGCTTGTCCTCGGCAGCCGGACGAGAGCGTCCGTAGAGGGTGCTAAAATATTTCTTCCGAACTCAGTCAAGTCGCTGTTTGTGGAAAAGGAACCCGGAACCGAAAGTTCGTCCGTGTCTTTCTACAATGCTCAGAAACTTAGTATCGTTTACGCGGGAAGTCCCGATGAGTTTGATCGGATCGAATGCGAAGGGGGAAGGTTTGAGTATTTGGTGGTGGAATTCCGCAAGACTCAGGATTATCTCAATGAGGAAAATCAGATAAACGACGCGATAGCAAAGGCGATACTGTTCTGCTCCGGCTTTTACAGCGATAAGAAGATCACCTGGGGAATTGACTGGAAGGACGTGCTTTACGACAGTACAAAGAAGCAGGAAATAACAGGCGTGACGTACGAGGGGACCGCGTGCCTTGCGTATACGTTTGATAATATGCGGAACGAACTGAATTACAAGGTCCTTTTTCTGAGAGGACAGTATCCGGAGCGCTCGGGGAGCGGGGTCGATCCGGGGCCGCAGTTCTTCGGAAAAGCGTTCTATTACGAAAGCTACGGCAGATGCTACCTGATCGCGAAATTTTACGAGAACGACGGTATTGTTCTGTCACACGAGGCGGCGCCGGGCGGCGACAGTCTGGTGCTGACCGACCTTCGCGTCGCGCAGATCCCCGGAACAAACGAGTACAATTATTATTACAGGGACGCGACGGCGACCTTCGATCTGACGCTGCAGATGGGCGGCGGAGTTAAGGAATACAAAGGACTGACCGCGACCCTTGAATACCGCGACGGCTACCGCTGGAACGTGACGGGAGGCACACTGTTCGACCTGATAAGAGACGGAGGATTCGGAGAGACATCTCGGTAATAGAACCTTATTGCGGCGTTACAAACGGTTAAACCGGTTGAAACGGCGAATTGCGCGTGCGCCTTCGGAAATTAACCGTTTCTGCGACCCTCACCCGGCACCGTACGGCGCCACCCTCTCGCTGCGGCGGGCTCAGCCGGAACGGCTGACCTGGTCACTGGCGCGGCTCTGACAGCCCCCCGTTGTGTC
>CACZSP010000010.1 GCA_902783905.1 uncultured Ruminococcus sp. | reverse complement strand
CTGACAAATCGATTACTGCTGAAATAAGGCAGTTTTCGATAATAAATGACAATCCCTCAGTCACGCGCGGGGCGCGTGACAGCCCCCTTTACACAAGGGGGCCAAGGACGCGGTCGATTCTTCGGGTATCATAGTCAATTCAATTATCTTACCGTAATAAAATATCATTTCGTATCCCGAAAAGTCAGTGTCTCCCAAAAGAGCGATACGCAATAATCTTGCCTCCCTTGTTTACGTCAAATTGGCCGCCAATTTGGCAGGGAAGTGTCGCCGGAGGCGACGGAGGTGAACGGTGCGGACGCGGCCTCGCTGGAGGACGGATCGAACAGCGTTCCGGGTTATTTTTCGACGGTGAAATCCGATTACGAAAGACCGATAGTCGACACCTCGACGGAGACCGTCGACACGGTGGTGGTTCTGTTTATTTTTATCGCCGGTCTGATGGCGGGCGTCGTCCTCCTCAATCTTGAAAACATGTACGTGACGCGGAAAAAGCGCGAGCTCACGATAATGCGGATCAACGGGTTCACCATCCGGGAGGTGATCGGATACGTAGCGAGGGAGACCGTCGTTACGACCGTGGCCGGAATAATACCCGGTATTGCCGCCGGAGCGCTGTTTGCGATAAAGATCATCGGGACACTCGAGCAGATGATGATCCGGTTCGTTCACAAGCCCGATTTTGTCGCCTTTGCCGCCGCCGGATTAACCGCAGTATTCACGGTAATTGTAAACTGTATTGCCCTTCGGAAAGTCAGATATCTCAAGCTGACGGACGTTTGAATAAGAATTACGGAGAAACCTGATGAACTCTTATGCTGTAATACTGAAATGGACGGGAAGGATCGACTCGGGCAACGCTCAGTCAGTCGAATCCGAATCGCTGTCGCGGCTTTCGGGAAGCGCCGGATCCGACGTCGTCATCGACGCCTCGGGTCTCGATTATATTTCCAGCGCCGGACTGCGCGTAATACTCAGACTGAAAAAAAACTGTCCGGGAATAAAGATTACGAACGTATCTCCCGAGGTCTACGACATACTTGAAATGACCGGGTTTACCGAGATTCTGACGGTTGAAAAGGCGTACAGGGTCGTTTCGGTGGACGGGTGCGAGGTCATCGGAGAGGGATTCAACGGCAAGGTCTACCGCATCGACGGCGACAACGTCGTGAAGACCTACAAAAACGCCGACGCGCTCTCCGAGATACAGCGTGAAAGGGAGATCGCAAAACTCGCCCTTATCCTCGGAGTCCCGACAGCCATCTCCTACGACGTCGTGAAGGTGGGAGACAGTTACGGATCGGTTTTCGAGCTTCTTGACGCCAGGTCCTTCGCGAAAATACTCGCCGAAGAGCCGGAGCGCACCGACTGGTGTATCTCGGAATACGTAAAGATGCTGAAAACGGTACACGGGATAACCGTTCCGGAAGGAAAGCTCCCGCCCGCGTCGGCGAAAATCCGCGCCGCGGCGTCAAGGATAAAAGGAATTCTTCCCGACGGCCTCGGAGAAAAACTGTCGGGACTGATCGACGCGATACCCGGGAGCGATCATTTGATCCACGGGGACTTCCACACCAAGAATATCGTCGTGTCGGGCGGGGAAGTGCTGGTCATCGATATGGACACGCTTTCGGTCGGGAATCCGGTCTTCGAATTCCTCAATATGTACAACGCGTATATCGGCTATTCGGAATACGATCCCGGCGTCGTGCTCGCCTTCCAGGGCTACGATCAGGAAACGGCGCGAAGGTTCTGGCTCGGGACGCTGAAAGAATATCTCGGGACGGAGGACGACGCCGTCGTTGAGCGCGAGGAGGAAAAGATCCGCGTCCTGTCGTATACTTATCTTATCGACTGGAGCATACGCCATTACGGGGACGGCGACGCCGAAACGCGCGCGGCAAGGCAGCTCTGGACCGACCGTCTCGTATCGATCCTTCCGCACGTCGATTCTCTCGTTTTGGACGTTTCGCCCGGCGCCGCGGACGGCTCTCTCCGCGTCGCGGCGACGACCGACAGACTCGACGAGGTGACCGGTTACGTGAACTCACGGCTTGACGCCGCCGGATGCCCTCCAAAGGCGAAAATGCAGATCGATCTCGCCGTTGAAGAAATCTTCGTCAATATCGCAAACTACGCCTACTCTCCCGGCAGCGGGGACGCGACGGTGACCGTCGCGTTTGAAGACGCGCCGAGAGCTGCCGTAATAACCTTCTCGGACAGCGGAAAACGGTTCGATCCTCTTTCAATGAAGGATCCCGACGTGACTCTTCCGGCTTCCGAGCGCGGAATCGGCGGACTCGGAGTTTTCCTTACGAAAAAGGTAACCGATTCGGTGACTTACGAATACAGGGACGGCCGCAACGTCCTGACGATGAAAAAAATATTCTGATCAAAAAAACGGAGATTATAAATGAGCAACGCAAACGTCGAAAACAAATGGAAGGTGATCGCGGTTACCTCCGTCTGCCTTCTTATAACCGTCAGTATCCTTTACGCGCTGGGCGTGGGATGGAAGCAGCCGGCGGAGCGGATTCCGGAGCCGGGAGAGCCCCTGTCCCTCTGGACCGAGGACGCACCTGCCAGGCAGAAACTCGAAAAATTCGTTTCGGAAGCGGTCAGGGAAGGCGGCGAAGGATATATTCCTGAAGAAAACCGCATCGCCGTTTTCGATCTGGACGGAACGCTTTTCTGTGAGACCGATCCCAACTATTTCGATTACACTCTTCTCGTCCACCGCGTTCTCGAGGATCCGGATTACCGTGACAGGGCAAGCGATTTCGAGCGCGAGACGGCGAACAAGATAGTCGAACAGAACAACACCGGGGCGTCCTTCTCCGGACTCGAGGTCGATCACGGAAAGGCGATCGCTTCCTCCTTCGCCGGAATGACCGTGGGCGAGTTCAACGCATATATTCAGGAGTTCAAAAAACTGCCGATGCCTTCGTATGACGGAATGAACCGCGGAGAGGGCTGGTACCGTCCGATGCTTCAGGTGGTGGAATACCTTCAGGCAAACGGTTTTACGGTATACGTGGTCAGCGGGACCGACAGGTTCATCGTCCGCGGCATCGTTTACGATTCGCCCCTGAACGTTCCTCCCCGTCAGATAATCGGATCTGACGAGACCCTCGTGGCTCCCGATCAGGGCGGGACCGATGGATTGAACTACGTTTACGACGACGACGACAAGCTTGTCCTCGGAGGCGATTTTATCGTCAAGAACCTGAAGATGAACAAGGTCTCGGTGATTGCGCAGGAGATCGGAGTGCAACCGGTTCTTTCCTTCGGCAACAGCACGGGAGACGCCAGTATGGCCGAATACGTGACAAGCGGCAACGAGTATCCGTCTCTCGCCTTTATGCTCTGCTGCGACGACACCGTTCGCGAAAACGGCAACGAAACCAAGGCCGACAAGATGAAGGCTCTCTGCGAGGAATTCGGCTGGGTATCCGTTTCGATGAAAAACGACTGGAAAACGATCTACGGCGACGGCGTTACGAAAAAATAAAAAGCCATGATATCTTTTGCCAGCGACTACACGACGGGAGCGCATCCCGAGATCCTGCGCCGGCTCGCCGAAACTAATTTCGAGCATCTGCCGGGCTACGGTACCGACGCATACTGCGAAAGTGCGAAGGAAAAGATCCGGGCGGCTGTCGGACTTCCCGAAGCCGAAGTGGAGTTTATAGCCGGAGGGACTCAGACGAACGCCGTCGTTATATCTTCTATGCTGTCGGATCACGAGGGAGTGATCGCCGCGACGACGGGCCACGTCAACACCCACGAGGCGGGCGCGATCGAGTATACCGGTCACAAGGTTCTCGCTCTTCCCCAGAAGGAAGGGAAACTCCGGGCGGCTGACGTTGAAGATTTTCTTTCCTCTTTTTTCGCCGACCCGAGCCGGGAGCACATGGTGTTCCCCGGGATGGTGTATCTGTCCCATCCGACGGAGTACGGCACTGTCTATTCGAAAAAAGAGCTTGAAGAAATATCGTCCCTCTGCCGCGGATACGGAATAACCCTCTTTCTCGACGGAGCCAGACTCGGCTACGCCCTCGAATGCCAGGGAAACGATCTGTCTCTTCCGGATATCGCCCGCCTTTGCGACGTTTTTTATATCGGCGGTACGAAGGTCGGCGCGCTTTGCGGGGAGGCGGTCGTCTTCACACGCGGAAACAGACCGCCGCATTTCATAAACTCGGTGAAAAAAAGAGGAGCCCTCCTTGCAAAAGGAAGGCTTCTCGGGATCCAGTTCGATACGCTGTTTACCGACGGGCTTTATTTCAGGATCAGCCGGCACGCGATCGAAGCGGCTCACAGGCTGCGCGGGATTTTTTCCTCCCGCGGATACGAATTTTACATCGATTCCCCGACGAATCAGCAGTTCATCATAATGGAAAACGAAAAGCTGGAAAAGCTTCGGGAAAAGATCGGTTTTTCCGTTTGGGAAAAGTACGACGACCGCCGTACGGTTGTCCGCTTTGCGACGGGCTGGTCGACGACCGACGGGGAGCTCGACGAGCTCGAAAAGGCGCTGTTGACAGTTGACAGTGAGAAGTAATAGTTGTCAGTGGGCAGTTGTTACAAGAGTTGTCAGTGGCAAGTGGGCAGTTGTCAGTTAAGACCAAAAAAGAAAAATACTGTCCACTGCTCACTGTCCACTGACAACTTTTACTGCCCGCTGATAACTGTCAAATCTTTTTCATGCAGCACGACGCCGGCGGTTTCGAGCTCTTTCTGAAGAACCGCGATATCGAGCGATGAAAAATCGTCCGAAAGAGCAGCGGCGGTTCCCGCCGCCTGGCCGGTGACGGCGCAGCAGGGTATGACGCGCGAGATGTCCCACATGGCGTCGCTGACCGAAATGCTGCGACCGGCGGTGATCAGGTTTGGGGTCTCCTTCGAATAAAGCGAGCCGAAGGGCACCTCGTAAACCGGGCCTCTTTTGCGCCAGTCGGGAATCATTCCGACGGAATCCGGGAAATATTTATGTGACTCGGCGTCGTCCAGGACGTATTCGCCCGCGATGCGCCGGGTCATTCTTATCTGAGGGATCGAAGCGATCGAAGTCGGCACGGCTGTCGGGTCGGTCTTTCTTTTTTTCCGAAGATCCGAAAGGAAAGCGCCGTGGGACAGGCATACCATCTCGGACAGTTCTTCGGCGTCAAGTCCGGAAAAGCGTCTGTTTATCAGGGGCTTTTTTGGATTTTTTTCGTTTTTATGCTTTTCGGGTATGTCGGAAGCCCCGAGGATGTTGAGTCTGTATCCTTCGTCACCGAGAAGATAATACCATGCCGCAAGTACGTTTCCCTGACCGAAAACGGCTGTCGGCGTGCCGGATAGGCGCGCCACGTCGCAGTCTCCCGTTGCGTCGACGACCGAGCGCGCCGCTATCGCCTGCCTGCCGGATTTGTTTTCGAAGATGACGGCGCTTATCTTTTTTCCTTCGAGAGAAACGCCTGCCGCCGCATATCCGTAAAGGATCTTAACACCGCTTTCGGCAAGCAGTTTTTCGGCGAGCGCCGCGAACAGCGAAGGATTGTACTGAACGCGGAAGCGGGGATCGTCGGCCGTCCTTCCGGCCGGGTCGTCGGAATCGAGCCAGTTGGCGGGGTATTTTCCCTCGTGACCCTCCGAGATCGAAAGGCGGAGAAGTTCTTCGGCAATGCCGAAACAGATCTGCCTTCCCCTTCCGTCGCAGATCGGCAGATAGATCGTTACGAGTCCGGCGGTCCCGAGGCCTCCGAGCAGAAACTGTTTTTCGGCGAGTATAACTCTCTTTCCATGCCTTGCCGCGGCAAGAGCCGCGGAAATACCTGCAAATCCTCCGC
Source organism: uncultured Ruminococcus sp. (assembly GCA_902783905.1). Lineage (GTDB taxonomy): Bacteria > Bacillota > Clostridia > Oscillospirales > CAG-272 > CAG-390. Next base: position 1,809 of record CACZSP010000010.1, on the reverse strand, counting down.
CGCAGACGAGAACGTCGCAGGAGTCGACTATCTCGGTGAGGAGTTTTTCTTCGATTATCGCGCCGCTCATTCCGTCACAGCTCCTCGACTTCGCTGACGCCGGGCGTCTCGGAGATCTTCAGTAAAACGTCGTCGTGTTTGACGCGTTTTTTCAGGCGGACGGTGAAGACGGCTCCGGGGCGGCTGTCCTGATCGGGCCCCATGCGCGAGAATTCGACGTCGGAAATCTTCATTCCGTCTTCCGTCAGCATGGTAATTATTCCGTTCAGCGTTTCGGGCGCTTCGATCTCGACGCGCACCGTCATCGAGCGCGCGTTGGCGACGATGAAGTATTCAAGACGCGACAGGAGAAGTTCGGCGGCGAGGACGAGAAGGACCGACATTATCGCGGCAGCGTAATATCCGGCGCCTATGGCAAGCCCGATGATCGCCGCGGTCCAGAGGCCGGCGGCGGTCGTCAGTCCCTTTACCTGCTTGCGCGACGTGACGATGATGGCTCCGGCGCCGATGAAGGACATGCCGGCTATGACCTGAGCGCCGAGACGGGCGGGATCGGTCGGAAGTCCTCTTTCGATGACGACGTACTGGCTGATGAGAGTCGTAAGCGACGCTCCGAGGCAGATAAGCGTGTGAGTCCTGAAGCCGGCGGCGCGCCTTTTGGTCTCTCTTTCCCAGCCGATAAAGCCTCCGCATAGAAGGGCGAGAGTAAGTCTGACGAGTATTCCGGGGACTCCGACACCGCATATTATATCAAGAAACTGTGAAAAAGTCATGGCCCTTCTCCTTTACGCTTCCTCGACGGCGATGACGCCGTCGGTCGCCGCCAGCGCCATGATCACGTCGCTGTGACTGCTCCGGTGGGGCAGTTCGGTCTCGATGACGAGGGAGGGCGGCTGCATCGGAAGATCGCGCACGTTGGTGATCTCGATATCGAAGACGGTGATGCTCATCGATTCGAGCTTGTCCCTGACGACGTGGATCTTATCCTGGGACCCGACGATCAGATAGACGTTCATCTTTCTCGAGCGCTCGGTCAGCAGCTTTTCGACGCTGTTGAAGGATGTTATCGTAAGATAGATGAAGATGAAAGCGATGGTTGCGCATTCGAAATATCCGGCTCCGATGGCAAGTCCCATGCACGCCGACGCCCAGAGACCGGCGGCGGTCGTCAGACCTTTTACCTGATGGCGTCCGGTGATGATTATCGTTCCGGCGCCCAGGAAGCCGATGCCGTTGATGACCTGCGCACCCAGACGGGAGATATCCAGCTTGTCGTATCCCTCGGGGAAAAGCTTCATAAACAGATCGTAAAGGTATAGGTTGGTACAGAAGGCGAGGGTGACTCCGACGCATACGAGTATGTGTGTGCGGAAGCCCGCCGGTCTGCGCTTTCTGCGCCGCTCAAGACCGATAAGTCCGCCGAAAACGGCGGCGAGAAAAAGCTTGAAGGCGACCGCGTATGCCTCCGATCCGCGAAGCGGATCGAGCGCGCTCAGCAGTCCGAATGATGGATCCATATCAGAAACCCTTTCAGCTTTGTTTTTGAATAACGGGTATATTATAATATTTTATCATATAATACGCAAAAAAGCAATACTCCGGTAGTGACGATCCGGAAGTCACGGCCGGAGTATGCGATTATATTAAGGCAATACCGCACAATTCGGCGCACGCATCTTGACGGCTCATTTTTCGCCTGTTTTCGCGTCGAAATCTTGCAATACCGCCTGTATTCCTGCGATTTCTCAGCAAAAACAGGCAAAAAATGTTCTCGCCAATCTACGCACGCGAATTGTGCGGTATTGCCTT
>CACZSP010000009.1 GCA_902783905.1 uncultured Ruminococcus sp. | reverse complement strand
GCTGTCGGTGACTTCGGTCAGTTTTTCGGCGAGCTTTTCGGCGAGCCGCGCGTGAAGCAAACCGTCCTTCATGTTTTTCAGCCGGTATATCAGACGGTTCTGGGGCGCCTCCGGAATACTTCCGTAGAAAAACAGTTTGATGAAGACGTCGCATCCGGCGTCGGCCATCCCCGGCCGCACGCAAAGGCAGTCCCTGACCGGACGCGCGCACGTCATACAGATTCTTTCGCTTTCGTTTGCCAGCATTTCGCGGCATCGCGGACAGAAAAGATCCTCCCCGCCCGTACGGTTTTCACCGCAGACGGCGCATTTTTCGCCCGAAAGCACCGAACGGATCGCAAGCTTTCTTCTGTATCTTTTTTCGGTCATCCTTTTCCCCCCGTTGATTTCCTGTCCGACGCCCTGAGCTTTTCGCACAGTCCGGTATACCGGCTGCAAGTGCCCGCGTTGGCGATCATTCTTGCGATAACGTCCCTCCGCCCGACGATAACGACGCGCCGCATCGCGCGCGTCACCGCGGTGTATATGAGATTCCTCGTTTCGAGCATCGGCGGAACGTTTCCCAACGGTATCACGACGGTCGGATACTCGCTCCCCTGGCTCTTGTGAACGGTCACGGCGTAGGCAAGCTCGAGATCGGCCGTCTCGGAACCCGAATAAACGACCTTTCTTCCGTCGAAATCGACTTCTATCGTTCCCGTCGCCGGATCTATCGAGGTTATCTCGCCGATATCCCCGTTGAATACTCCCTGTCCCGACGTCGACGCGCTCTCCCAGGAGATCGAATAGTTGTTTTTCACCTGCATGACGCGGTCGCCGTATCTGAACGTCGCTCGCTCGTATTGTATCTCCCTTTTTCCCTGCTCCGGCGGATTGATAAGCCGCTGAAGCATGCGGTTGAGGTTTTCCGTCCCGACCTCTCCCTTTTTCCCGGGTGCGATAACCTGCACCGGTCCGTCACGGTACGCCGAGGGCAGTCTTCTCGCGCAGAGATCGCAGACGAGGGAGGATATCCCTGTGTCGTCGCTTTTTTCGAGAAAAAAGAAATCCCTGTCGCGTGCGTCGAGCACCGGCATCTCGCCCCGGTTGATCGCGTGGGCGTTCGTCACGATGAGCGACTGTTCCGCCTGCCTCCAGACCTTCTCGAGAGCGACGGTCGGCAGCGCCCCGGATTCGATTAAATCGTGAAGCACGTTTCCCTGTCCGACGCTCGGAAGCTGGTCAGAGTCCCCGATCAGTATCAGCCGGCCGCCTCTCGGTATCGCGCGCAGAAGCGCCGCAGTCAGACGGGTGTCCATCATCGAGACCTCGTCGAGTATGACGACGTCTTCGTCCAGCGGATTGTCGGCGTTGCGGTTGAACTTCGTTTCCTCGTCGCGTACGTCGGCGGCGTCGGCCGGGAAGGCGACCTCGAGCAGACGGTGGACCGTCTTTGCCTCGTATCCCGTCGCCTCGGTCATCTTTTTTGCCGCACGTCCTGTGGGAGCCGCCAGCGCGATCTTCATATCGAGGGCGGTAAAAATACCTATAAGAGCGTCGATAACGGTCGTTTTTCCGGTACCGGGACCGCCCGTCAGAACGAGCACCCCGCGGCGCAGCGCCGACATTATCGCGCTTTTCTGTCTTTCGTCGTAAACGATGCCCTTTTCGGCTTCGCTCCTCCGGATAAACAGTTCAATATCCTCAAGATCGAGCTGGACGCTTCCCGTCGAAAGCGAGCGGAGGCGAGAGGCAATATAGTTTTCGTCGTCGCAGATCGAGCGCTCGTAAACGAAGGCGCCGTCCCCGCGCTTTTCGATCACCGCCGTACCCGTTTCGATCAGAGTTCTGACGGGACCGGGAACCGATTCGACCGGTACCCCGAGGAAGGACGCCGCCCTTGAGACGAGCTCGCCCATCGGAAGGCAGGTATGTCCCTCCCGTGCCGTGACCGCCTTAAGGGTATAAAGGACTCCCGAAGTGATCCTGTCGGGTGAATCAGGCGCTATTCCGTTTTTCCGGGCGATCGAATCGGCGACCGAAAAGCCGAAACCTTCGACGGCGTCGGCAAGCGCGTAAGGGTTTTTCGACGCTATCTCGACGGCCGAAGAACCGAATCTGTTGAAGAGTCTTACGGCGACGGCGGGACCGGTGTAACCCGAAAAGTAGGTCAGAACCGTCCGCATATCCGCCTTGCCGACAAACTCCTTCGATATCTGCGCCGCTCTTGCCGGGGTTATCCCGGGGATCGACGCAAGCCACTCGGGGTGATTTGCTATCACCTCGGCGGCATCCTTTCCGAACGCCTCGACTATCCTGCGCGCTGTTTTGGGACCTATCCCCTTTATCGCTCCCGAGGCAAGATATCTTTCGATATCCTCCGGGTCCTCCGGCTGCTCGATCCTGTATTCCAGAACCTTCAGCTGCTTGCCGAATCTCGGATTGGTCTCCCATTTCCCGATGACGGCAATCCGGTCCCCCTCGCCGACTCCCGGCATTATGCCGACGGCGGTGAGAAGATTTCCCGAGACGTCAAAGGTAAAAACGGTATATCCGTTTTCTCTGTTGCAGAATCTGACGCTTTCGACGGTTCCGTGATAACAGCCGTCCTCCGAGACGAGCACCTCGGTCTCGGGATCGAAATCCGATCCGATATCCTCAAGCAGCCGCTTTATCTCGGAAATGCCGGCTTTTTTCTTTTTCCGCGCCGGCTTTTTCCCGTCTTTCAAAGCAGAGCTTCCGCAAGGAGCGGAGCAAGATCCCGCTCCTCCCACGGAGTTTTCAGATCTTCCCTCCCCATGTGACCGTAGGCGGCAAGATCGCAATAGATCGGTCTGCGCAGGCCGAATCTTTCGATTATCGCCGCCGGGCGCAGATCGAAGAGATTTCCGAGCGCCAGGGATATCTTTTCCTCGGAAACGGATGAGGTGCCGAAAGTGTTGACAGCGAGTGAAACCGGCTTTGCGACTCCGATCGCGTAGGCTATCTGGATCTCGCATCTTGAAGCAATCCCGGCGGCAACCACGTTTTTTGCGAGGTATCTCGCGGCGTACGCCGCGCTCCGGTCGACCTTCGTCGGATCCTTCCCGGAAAAAGCTCCGCCCCCGTGTCCGGCGTATCCGCCGTAGGTATCGACTATTATCTTGCGTCCGGTAAGACCGGTGTCGCCCATCGGTCCGCCGATGACGAATCTTCCGGTCGGATTGATGAAATATTTCGTCTTTTCATCGATAAGATCGGCCGGAACGGTCTTGAGTATGACCTCTCTTTTTATATCCTCTCTGATCTGCTCGAGAGTCGCGTTCTCTCCGTGCTGGGAGAAAACGACGACGGTATCCACCCTGACGGGAAGGTTTCCGTCGTATTCAACCGTCACCTGGGTTTTTCCGTCGGGACGCAGATACGGTATTATTCCCTCGCGGCGGACGGCGGCAAGTCTTTTTGCGAGCCGGTGGGCAAGCGAGATCGGAAGAGGCATAAGCTCGGACGTTTCGGTGCAGGCGTATCCGAACATCATTCCCTGGTCGCCGGCACCGGTATCGAAGCGGCCGACGTCCTCTCCCTGTTTTGATTCGTAAGAGCGGTCCACCCCGAGAGCGATATCCGGCGACTGTTCGTGCACCGACGAAATGACGGCGCAGCTGTCGCAGTCGAAACCGTATTTAGCCCTTGTATAACCGATCTTCCGGACGGTCTCCCTGGCTATCTTCTGAAGATCGGCGTATCCCTTGGTGGTGATCTCTCCCATTATCGCGATGAGCCCGGTGGTGCAGAAAACCTCGCAGGCTACGCGCGATCCGGGATCCTGGGCGAGAAGATCGTCAAGGACGGCGTCCGAAATCTTGTCGCATATCTTGTCGGGATGCCCCTCGGTTACCGATTCGGAAGTAAAATATCTGCGTGACACTTTTTTCTCCTTTAAGGCAGTACCGCACAGTTCGCGTGCGCGGATTGCCGAGACGATTTTTTGGCCTAAAAACGGGGCTGTCAAAAGTCCTGACTTTTAGGCAGCCCCGAAATAGGTCTTATCTGTCAGGAATTAGCACCACACCGCTTTTCGCGGCAGGTTGCTGCAGCTTCGCAGGGCCTGTCCCTCTGCTGCTCTTGATAAGTATTGATTTTTTTGTCGACGTCAGTCGGCCTTCTTCTCCTCGGCGGGTTTTTCCTCGGCCTTCGGAGCCTTCGGGGCCTTCCTGGCGGCCTTTTTCTTCCCCTTGGAAGCTTTTTCGGCTGCCTCTTTGTCGGCTTCGGTCATCGTGAGAGTGATGAGCGCCATCTCGGCTGCGTCGCCTCTGCGGGGACCGAGCTTGTAGATAGTGGTGTATCCGCCGTTGACTCCCTCATACTTGGGAGCGATAACGGTGAACAGCTTAGTTACGGTGTCCTCTTCGGTAATATATGCGAGAGCCGCGCGGCGGCTTGCAAGAGTGTTCTGCTTTCCGAGAGTGATCATCTTCTCGGCAACGGCGCGGACTTCCTTGGCGCGTGTCAGCGTCGTCTCGACCTTGCCGTTCTTGAACAGATATGTTACCTGGCCGCGAAGCATCGCATTTCTGTGTGCTGTCGTTCTGCCGAGTTTTCTTGTTCCGGGCATCTGTGTGCTCCTCCTGTTATACTAATAATGATACGGATGAGTCCGACTCATTCGTCGTCCCTGCGGAGCGAGAGTCCGAGAGACCTGAGCTTGGCAACAACTTCTTCGAGCGATTTTTTTCCGAGGTTGCGGATCTTAATCATTTCCTCCTCGCTCTTGCTTACCATATCTCCGACTGTTTCGATACCTACACGTCTTAAGCAGTTCGTGCTGCGTACAGACAGGTCAAGATCTTCAACGGTCATCTCAGTGATCCTGCTCTTGTCCTTCTCGGGAGCCTCGGTCACAAACACCGCATTCTTAGCCTCGTCTGTCAGTTCGACAAAGAGGTTGAGATGCTCGTTGAGAATCTTGGCGCCAAGCGAAATCGCTTCTCTGGCGTTTATCGTTCCGTTGGTGGTAACGTCAAGCGTAAGCTTGTCAAAATCGGTGATATTGCTTCCGACACGGGTGTTTTCAACGACGTAACTGACGTTGTAAACGGGTGAATAGATCGAATCGGTGTAAATGAGACCTATCGGAGCGGAAGCATTGGGCCCGAACGCTTCGGAATGGATGATCTTGTTCTTATCCTGTGAAACGTATCCGCGGCCGGTTTCAAACGTAAGCTCGATAACAAGGTGTCCGTCGGCGGCGAGTGTCGCGATATGATGATCCGGATTGAGGATCTCGATGTCCGAATCCTGCTTGATCATACCGGCGGTTGCCTCTCCGGGGCCGGTCACGTCAAGAACGGCGACCTTCGGCACAAGATCCGGAGTATGAAGCTTCGCGACTATCCCTTTGATATTGAGGACTATTTCGGTCATGTCCTCGACGACTCCGGGGATGCTCGAAAACTCGTGAAGGATTCCGTCGACCTTGATGCTCGTCACGGCCACTCCGCGAAGAGAACTGAGCATGACTCTGCGCAGAGAGTTGCCGAGAGTCGTTCCGAAACCGCGCTCAAGCGGCTCGATAACGAAATGGCCTACTCTTCCGTCTTCGCTGACTTCGGATACCGAAATGTTCGGCTTCTGTATATCAATCATTCCTTTATACCTCTTTCTTTTGTGTGCGCACCCGGTCACGCCGACCGGCGTTGCGCTGTTGTTATCCCGCCGAAAAGACGGCGGAAAAATTCTCCGGTTCCGACGGATGGGAACGCCGCCGGGTACCGGAATCCGGCGGTATTATTTGGAATAGAGCTCGACGATAAGCTGTTCGTTGAAGCTGAAATTGACGTCTTCTCTCGTCGGGATCGCGACGACCTTGGCGCAGGCGTTGGCGGCGTCGACTTCAAGCCACTTCGGAGCGGAAGCGGTGGCCATGGCTTCGATAAGAGCCTTGATCGCATCGCTCTTCTTCGAGTTGGGGTTGACGGCGATAACGTCTCCGACCTTTACGGAGTAAGAGGGAACGTTGACCTTCTTGCCGTTGACGGTGATATGATCGTGAAGAGTCAGCTGGCGGGATTCGCTGCGGCTCTCTCCGAAGCCCATGCGGTAAACGGCGTTGTCAAGTCTTCTCTCGAGAAGGACCAGGAGGTTTTCACCGGCCATACCCTGCATCTTTTCGGCCTTGAGGTAGTAGTTGTGGAACTGGCGCTCGAGAACTCCGTAGAATCTCTTTACCTTTTCCTTTTCACGGAGCTGTTTTCCGTATTCTCTGAGTTTCTTTCTGGCGGCGCCGTGCTGTCCGGGAGCGGCGGGAGTCGCTTCGCGGTTGCGTGAACCGGCGTCTACGCGGTCAAAGGGGCATTTGCCCGAAGTGCAGCGGTCGCCCTTGAGAAAGAGCTTGCAGTCTGGACCTGTATATCTTGCCATAATTTCTTATCTCCTCTGTATGGTGATCAAACGCGGCGGCGCTTGGGCGGACGGCATCCGTTGTGCGGAACGGGAGTAACGTCCTTGATGAGAGTGACCTGAAGTCCGACGGTTTCAAGCGCACGGATCGCGGATTCACGTCCCTGACCGGGACCTCTGACGTACACTTCGACCGATTTGAGTCCGTGCTCCATGGCTGCCTTTGCGGCGGCTTCGGAAGCGGACTGTGCGGCAAAGGGAGTAGACTTTCTCGAACCCTTGAATCCGAGTTCTCCGGAGGACGCCCAGGAGATCGCGTTTCCGTCCATATCGGTGACGGTGACTATCGTATTGCTGAAGGTGGCGCGGATGTGAACCTGACCGAAAGGTATGTTCTTGCGTTCGCGGCGCTTTTTGATGACCTTCTTGGCAGCAGCTTTAGCCATAATGCCTTATGCTCCTTTCTTCTTGTTGGCGATGGTCTTGACGGGACCCTTGCGGGTTCTCGCGTTGGTCTTGGTCCTCTGACCTCTGACGGGAAGACCCTTTCTGTGTCTGATACCGCGGTAGCAGTTGATTTCGACCAGACGCTTGATATTGAGGCTGACGTCGCGGCGCAGGTCGCCTTCCACGACGTAGTTGTTCTCTATCTCGTCACGGAGCCTTGCTATCTCATCCTCGGTGAGGTCCTTCGCGCGGGTGTCGGGGTTGATCCCGGTCTTCGCGAGAATATCGTTCGCGCTCTTGCGCCCGATACCGTATATGTAGGTAAGGGCGATCTCGACGCGCTTTGAATTAGGAATATCAACACCAGCTATACGAGCCATTCTGTTTTTCCTTTCTCCTTTTCTGTTTTGACTGCGGTCAGCCCTGACGCTGCTTGTGCTTGGGGTTCTCGCAGATGACCATTACGCGGCCGTGTCTTTTTATGATCTTGCACTTTTCGCAGATCTTCTTTACGGATGGCTTAACTTTCATAATATCTGTACCATACCTTTCTGACTGTTTGCATGTCCCGGTTGTTATTTGGTCCGCCAGGTGATTCTTCCCTTCGAGGGATCGTAAATCGAGACCTCGAGCTTGACGTGGTCACCGGGCAGTATTCTGATAAAGTTCTGTCTCAGTCTTCCCGAGATGTGAGCGGTCACGATAAGACCGTTCGGGAGCTGGACCTTGAAGACGGTGTTCGGCAGAGCCTCAATAACCGTACCTTCACATTCGACTACATCATCCTTAGGCAGAGTAATCACCCCTCTCTTTCTTATTCATCAGTCGTATACGGCAGTGAGGATCACCGGACCCTCCTCCGTAAGCGCCACCGAGTTTTCGTAATGAGCCGAAAGACTTCCGTCCTTCGTCCTTACCGTCCATCCGTCGGGCATCTCGTAAACGTCGGGGCTTCCGGCGTTCACCATCGGTTCGATGGCGAGCGTCATACCCGTCTGAAGACGCACTCCCCTTCCCGGCGTCCCGTAATTCGGTACTCCCGGATCCTCGTGGAGTTCATGTCCGACTCCGTGTCCTTCATAGCGCCTTACCACCGAAAATCCGGCGGATTCGACGCATTGCTGGATCGCGCTGCCGATATCACCGATCCGCATATCCTGCCTGAAGTTTGCCACGCCGCAGCCGAAGCTTTGCTTTGTGACCTCTATCAGGCGAAGCGTTTCAGCGTCCGCGTGACCGACGGGAACCGTCCTTGCCATATCTCCGGTAAAACCGTGATAGAAGGCGCCGACGTCGATCTTAACGATGTCTCCGTCGTGAAGAACCCTTTTTCTCGAAGGGATCCCGTGGATCACCTCGTCGTTGATACTTATGCAGGCGCTTCCGGGGAATCCCCCGTAGCCGAGAAAAGTGGGGCGGGCGCCGCATCTCTCGATATGATGTCTTATAATCTTATCGAGCTCGTACGTCGATATTCCCTCGCGGATCTTTTCGATCGCGGCGTCCATCGCCTCCGCGGTGATCCGCCCCGCTTTTTTCATTTCGGCTATCTGCAGCCGGTTCTTGAGCTGAATCATTCGGCTCCCGCCTTCGAGAGAGCCTGTCTGACAAGCTCGGTGGTATCTTCCACCTTTTCCTGGCCTTCGACCTTTACGAGCAGTCCTTCGCGCCGGTAAAAGTCTATCAGCGGTTCGGTGTACTCGTGGTAGGTCTTAAGTCTGTTCGCGACCGTCTCCGGCTTGTCGTCGTCTCTTATGAAGAGCTTCGAGCCGCACTTGTCGCAGACGTCCTCGACCTTTGGAGGAAGATATTCGGTGTGGAAGGAGGCGCCGCAGCGGCAGACCTGCCTTCCGCTCATACGTCTGATGATACGCTCGTCCGGAACGTCGATCACGAGAACGGCGTCGATTCTGACTCCGGTCTTTTTCAGCGCCTCGGCCTGAGCGACCGAGCGCGGAAAACCGTCGAGAATGAAACCGTCACGGCAGGCGTCGGACGTGAGATGATCCTTTACGATACCGATGACGATATCGTCCGGGACAAGAGCCCCGCTTTCGACGTAGCGGGCGGCGATGCGTCCGAGATCGGTTCCCTCGCGCATCGCTTCGCGGAGTATCTGGCCGGTCGAAATCGCGGGAATGTTCTCGCGCTTCGAAATGAGTTCGGCCTGAGTTCCTTTGCCCGCTCCGGGAGCACCCATTATTATCAGATTCATTACTTCAGACCCTTTTCGGGATCAACCGAAGAGACCCTTAGTCGCCGCTTTTCCGTAGCTGCGCATCGCGACCTGAGCTTCGATATCGTGAACTATCTCAATGGCGACTCCCACGACTATGAGGAGCGAGTTGCCTCCGAAAGCGATACCGGCGAAGGTGGTGCTGTCGGGATTGATGAGACTGTTGAAGATGTTGATGAGCATCGGGAATCCCGCGATGAAGCAGAGGAAGATGGCGCCCAGAAGCGTTATTCTGTTGAGAATCTTCTTGATGTACTGAACGGTAGGTCTTCCCGAACGGATACCGGGAATCGAGCCGCCGTTCTTCTGGATATTGTTCGAGACCTCGACGGGGTCGAACGATATCAGAATGTAGAAGAACGAGAAGAGAACGATGAGGATGAGATAGATGATAAGATACGTCCACGTATTGTAGTTGAATATCTTATTCACCCAGTTGGCAAATCCGCTGTTGGGGAAGAAGCTGGCGATGGTGGCCGGGACCGACACGATCGAGCTCGCGAAAATGATCGGCATAACGCCGGACATATTCAGCTTGAGCGGAAGGTTGGAGTTCTGGCCTCCGTACATCTTTCTTCCGACGACTCTCTTGGCGTACTGGATCGGAATCCTGCGTTCGGATTCGGTGAACCAGACGATGAGAACAGTCACGCCGAGAGTGATCGCTATCGAAAGGATCGCCTTGGGGATGCCCCATGCGTCGAATCCGGCAAAGGTTGTCGAACCGGTGAAGATCATTCCCCATACCTGACCGATGAGGGCGGGAACGCGGGAGATGATGTTCGCGAAAAGGATGATGGAAATACCGTTTCCGATCCCGTGAACGTTGATCTTTTCGGCAAGCCACATGATGACCGCCGCGCCGGCGCAGTAGCAGGCGACGAGGACGAGCTTTCCGAACCAGTTGATATCCGATACGAGCATGCCGTAGGTGCCCATGATCTTCATGTAACCGTAAGCGGTGATCAGGGCAAGCGCCGCCGTCGTATAGCGGGTGATCGACGTGATCTTCTTCTTTCCTTCCTCACCCGCCTCGGAGAGTCTCTGAAGAGCGGGGATGGCAACGGTGAGAAGCTGGATCACTATGGACGCTGTGATGTAGGGAGAAACGGAAAGAGCGAAGAAGGTCGCCTTTCCGAAGGCGTCGCCGGAGAGGATGTTCAGATAGGAGAATATCGACCCGGTCGTCGCCGTGTTGAAGGAATCGATCGCGTTGCTGCTGACGTAGGGAACGGGAAGATTTGCGCCGAGTCGGTAGATCAGTATGATGAACAGCGTGAAGAGCATCTTCGAGCGCAGTTCAGCGATCTTCCAGGCGTTCTTTATGGTCGCAAACATCCTTATACCTCCTCGGTGGTGCCGCCTGCAGCTTCGATCTTTTCCTTGGCGGCGGCCGAGAATTTAGCCGCCCTGACGGTGAGCTTCTTGGTGAGTTCTCCACCGCCCAGAACCTTGAGTCCGTCAAGTTCCCTGCGGATCACGCGCGCCGCGATAAGCGCGTCGAGATCGACAACGGCTCCGTCCTCAAAGCAGTTGAGTGCACCGACGTTCACGTTTGCGTAAACCGTCGCGAATCTCTTGTTGTTGAAGCCTCTCTTGGGAAGCTGTCTGTAGATCGGGAACTGGCCGCCTTCGAAGCCGGGTCTGACACCTCCGCCGGAGCGGGCGTTCTGTCCCTTGTGTCCCTTGCCGGCGGTCTTGCCGTTTCCGGAACCGATTCCTCTGCCCTTGCGGAAACCTTCGGTAACCGCTCCGGGAGCCGGTCTGAGTTCGTTAAGCTTCATTACGCGTTCTCCTTTCCGTCCACATCCTCGACCTTTACGAGGTGAGAGATGATTTTGACTTTTCCGTCGAGAACCTTTCCCTCTTCGTGAATCACGAAGTCGCCGATCTTGCGAAGGCCGAGAGAATCGGCGGTCGCCTTCTGTTTGGGCTTGCAGGTTATGAGAGATCTTACGAGAGTGACCTTTTTCATTTCCGGACTCCTCCCTTTACGTCGTCGACGCTGATCTCACGGACCTTGGCGACCTCTTCGGCGCCGCGGAGCTCGCGCAGACCCTGCATGGTGGCTCTGACCACGTTGACGGGATTGTTCGAGCGCAGGCACTTCGCACGGATGTTGCTGATGCCGGCTGCCTCGATGACCGCTCTGACCTTCTGACCGGCTATGATACCGGTACCGGGAGCGGCGGGCTTGAGAAGGACCTTGCCCGCTCCGTAAACTCCGATGACCTCGTGAGGTATCGTAGTCCCCTTGAGCGAGATCCTGACCATATTCTTTTTGGCGTCCTCAATTCCCTTGCGGATTGCTTCGGGAACTTCGGCTGCCTTTCCGAGTCCTACTCCGACGCGGCCGTGTCCGTCGCCGACGACCATAAGCGCGGCAAAGCGGGCAACACGTCCACCTTTAACGGTCTTGGAAACACGGTTCAGTGCGACGAGGTTTTCGGTAAATTCCTTTTCCTCGACATTATTGTTTCTGAATGCCATTTTTAATGCTCCTTGAATTGTTCAAATAGTTGAACAGTGTACAAACCGGAATTCAGCCCAAAGGCTCAGAACTTCAGGCCGCCCTCGCGGGCACCTTCAGCCAGTTCCGATACACGTCCGTGATAAAGATAGCCGCCGCGGTCGAATACGACTTCGGTGATACCCTTCTCGACTGCTCTTTCGGCAACGAGTTTGCCGACACGTCTTGCGGATTCCTTGTTTCCGCCGGTTTCGAACTCCTTCTCGTAGGAAGAAGCGGATACGAGAGTGATTCCCTTGACATCGTCGATGATCTGCGCGCTGATATTGTTCTCGGAGCGATATACGGCAAGGCGCGGACGCTCGGCAGTTCCCGAGATCTTTGCTCTGACTCTGATATGTCTCTTGAGACGGGCAGCGTTCTTATTCTTCTTTGATACCATTTCCTGTCACTCCTTATTTGCTCTTACCGGACTTACCGGCCTTGCGGCGGACGTTTTCACCCTGGTAGCGGATTCCCTTGCCGTGATAGGGCTCGGGAGGTCTCTTGCCGCGGATGACCGCTGCGATCTGACCGACCTGCTGCTTGTCGGCGCCCTTGACCGTGATGGTGATCGGGACGACCTTCTCGGCGACCTCGAAGGTGATTCCTTCGGGCTGCGGTACCGTCAGGGCAGTCTGGGGAGCGCCGTTGACGAGCGAATGGCCGAGGAAGAGAAGGAGATCCTTGCCCTTCATCGTTGCTCTGTATCCGGTTCCGTAGATCTCAAGAACCTTCTTGAAACCTTCGGAAACTCCGACTACCATATTGTTGATGAGTGTTCTCGTGAGTCCGTGAAGCGATCTGTCTTCTTTTTCATCGGTGGGTCTTTCGACCGTGATGACGGGCCCGTCGATCTTGATCGTCATTCTGGGGCTGACCTGCTCCTGAAGAGTTCCGAGCTTGCCCTTTACGGTGACGAGGTTTCCTTCGTCGACCTTTACTTCAACGCCGGCGGGGATGGTGATGGGCATTCTGCCTATTCTTGACATTTCTTCCGCCCTCCCTTACCATACGAAGGCGATGACTTCGCCGCCGACCTTTTCTCTGCGGGCCTGCTTGTCGGTCATGATGCCTTTGGAAGTGGAAACGATGGCGATGCCGAGTCCGTTCATAACGCGGGGCATGTCGTCGCATCCGGCGTAGATGCGCAGACCGGGCTTCGAAACTCTGCGAATGCCGCGGATGACCTGCTGCTTCTTTCCGGAGTATTTGAGGGTTACACGGATGGTGCCCTGTTTTCTGACTTCGTCCGGGATGATCTCGAAGCCGCGGATGTATCCTTCGGCGGCGAGTATCTCGGCGATGGCCTTCTTCATGTTCGATGCCGGAATATCAACGGTCTCATGACGCGCGTTGCTGGCGTTTCTGATTCTCGTGAGCATGTCGGCAATAACGTCTGACATTTGCATTTTGTTTTCCTCCATATGCAAGTTTAATAATCTTGCTGCCGTTCGCGGACGGCGGCATACCGGCGGTTAAACCCGGCCGCAGCTTAGTTTCCTTCCGGTATTGTGGGGTTGGTTGATCTGATTACCAGGATGCCTTTCTGACGCCCGGGATCTCGCCCTTGTAGGCAAGATTGCGGAAGCAGATACGGCAGATTCCGTATTTGCGGAGATAAGCGTGCGGACGGCCGCAGATCTTGCAGCGGTTGTAAGCTCTCGTCGAGAATTTCGGCGTGCGCTGCTGGCTGACGATCATTGATTTCTTTGCCATTTTACCTTACCTCCTTCAGTTCTGGGCGAAGGGAGCGCCGAGGGCCTTGAGAAGCTCGCGCGCCTCTTCGTCTGTCTTCGCCGTGGTCACGAAGCAGATGTCCATTCCGCGGATCTTGTCGACCTTGTCGTACTCGATCTCGGGGAATATCAGCTGTTCCTTGAGTCCGAGAGCGTAGTTTCCTCTGCCGTCGAAGGCGTTGGGATTGATGCCCTTGAAGTCGCGGACTCTGGGGAGTCCGAAGCTGAACAGCTTGTCTACGAATTCGTACATTCTCTCGCCGCGGAGGGTGACCTTCGCGCCGATCTTCATTCCCTCGCGGACCTTGAAGTTTGCGACCGACTTGCGTGCGTAGGTCGGAACGGCCTTCTGTCCGGTGATGAGAGTGAGGTCGCCGATGATGTTGTCGATGACCTTTGCGTTGTCGCGGGCTTCGCTCGAACCGACGTTGATGACGACCTTGTCGAGCTTCGGAATCTGCATCGGGCTCTTGTAGCCGAATTTCTTCATGAGAGCGGGCGCGATCTCGTTCATATACTGTTCTCTCAGTCTTGACATTTCAATCTTCCCTCCTCAATCAGAATTCCTTGCCGCATTTGCAGCAGACGCGAACCTTTTTGCCGTCCTTGACTATCGTCTTGGCACGGCGTCCGGCTCCGCACTTGTCACAGTAAAGCGCGACTTTGCAGGCGTAGACGGCGCCCTCGGTCTCGATGATGCCGCCCTGATCGCCCTGCTTGCGGGGCTTTACGTGCTTGTGAACGACGTTCACGCCCTCGACGATGACCTTGCCCTCCTTCGGGGAGGCGGCGATCACCTTATGCGTGATGAGCTTGCCGTTCTTGTCTTTCTTTTCCTCGTACTTGCCGGTCAGAAGTACGACTGTATCACCTGTTTTGATATTCATCGTTTTCTCTCCTTAAAGTACTTCGGGAGCGAGAGAGAGTATCTTGAGATAATCCTTCTCGCGGAGTTCTCTCGCCACGGGCCCGAAGATACGGGTTCCGCGGGGAGTCTGGTCATCCTTGATGATGACCGCTGCGTTCTCGTCGAATCTGACGTACGAACCGTCCGGTCTCTTGACGCCGTGGGTGGTGCGAACGACGACGGCCTTGACGACCTCGCCCTTCTTGACCATTCCGCCCGGGGTCGCTTTCTTGACCGAGCAGACGACTACGTCGCCGATATTCGCATATCTGCGGCCGGTTCCTCCGAGGACGCGGATGCAAAGAAGTTCCTTGGCGCCGGTGTTGTCGGCGACCTTCATCCTTGATTCCTGCTGTAACATTTACCTTTCCTCCGTACCGGTCATTTCGCCTTTTCTATGATCTCGACGACACGCCATCTCTTGGTCTTGGAGAGAGGTCTCGTCTCCATGACGGCGACCTTGTCTCCGACGCCGCACTCGTTCTTCTCGTCGTGGGCGTGGACCTTGAGGGTCCTCTTGATGATTTTGCCGTAGATCGGATGCTTGACGTTGTCTTCGACGGCGACCGTGACGGTCTTGTCCATTTTATCGCTGACAACGATTCCGACTCTTGTTTTTCTGAGGTTTCTTTCTTCCATGATACTGCCTCCTTACGCCTTCTTCTCGTTCATGACGGTCATGACGCGGGCAATGTCGTGTCTGACCTCGCTGATGCGGTTGGTGTTTTCGAGCTGATTCACGGCAAGCTGAAACCGGAGGTTGAAGAGTTCTTCCTTGAGCTCGGCAAGCTTCTTCTCGAGCTGCTCGGAACTCATTGCTCTGACTTCACTGATTTTCATTCGCTGACCTCCTCGCCTTCTTCGGCGGCGCTGTCCTTGGCGACGAACTTGCACTTGATGGGGAGCTTGTGAGAAGCGAGACGCATAGCTTCCTTTGCGTCGGCTTCCGAAACGCCGTCCATCTCGAACATTACGCGACCGGGCTTGACTACCGCCACCCAGTACTCGACGGCGCCTTTACCGGAGCCCATTCGGGTCTCGGCAGGCTTCTCGGTGATGGGCTTGTCGGGAAAGATCTTGATCCATACGTTACCGCCACGCTTGATGTAACGCGTCATGGCGATACGGGCAGCCTCGATCTGAGCCGAGGTTATCCAGGCGGGCTCGAGCGCTACGAGACCGTACTGACCGTAGGTGATCGTGTTGCCTCTCGAAGCTTTGCCCTTCAGTCTTCCGCGCTGTACGCGACGGAATTTGACTCTCTTAGGCATTAACATCAGTTCTTTCCTCCTTCTCTGGGAGTCGCGGTCGCCGGACGGGGCGGACGCTGTCCCTGATTGCGGCGGTCGTTGCGGCTGGAGCCGTCTCTCGGTCCGCGGTTTTCGCCGGGTCTGCGGTCGTTTCTGCGATCGTTCCTGCGGTCGCCTCTGCGATCGTTTCTGCGGTCGTTTCTGCGATCGTTCCTGCGGTCGCGTCCCTGAGCGGCGTTCAGCACTTCGCCGTTGTAGATCCAGACCTTGACTCCGATCTTGCCGTAGGTCGTGTTGGCTTCCCAGAAGCCGTACTCGATGTCGGCGCGGATGGTCTGAAGCGGAATGGTACCCTCGTGATAGCTCTCCGAACGGGCGATCTCGGCTCCGCCGAGTCTTCCCGAGCAGGAGATCTTGATCCCGCGGGCGCCGAGGCGCATGGTGTTGCGGATAGCCATCTTCATAGCGCGGCGGAAGGCAACGCGGCCTTCAAGCTGCGCGGAGATGTTCTCGGCAACCAGCTGAGCGTTGAGCTCGGGGTTGCGGATCTCGACGATATTGACCGAAACGGGGATCTGTTTGCCGTTTGCGTCCTTGCCGACGATCTCTTCGATCTCGGCCTTGAGCTTGTCGATGTTTTCGCCGTTTCTGCCGATGGCAACGCCCGGCTTGGCGCAGTGGATGCTCACCTTGACTCTGTACTGGTCGCGTTCGATCTCGACCTTGGGAACACCCGCCTTCTGAAGTTCGGTCTTGAGAAGTTTTCTGATCTTGTAATCGGATACGAGTACGTCTCCGAAAACTTCGTCTCTGACGCACCATCTGGAATCCCAGTCCCGGATCACGCCGACTCGAAGGCCATGAGGATTAACTTTCTGTCCCATTATGCTCTCTCCTTGTCTTCTCTTTCGCTGACAGCCAGCGTAACGTGTGACGTCCTCTTGAGGATCCTGTCTCCCGAACCCTTGGCGCGGGCCTGGAATCTCTTGAGCGTCGGTCCCGGGCAGACGAAGCACTCGGATACGTAGAACTTCGCGGGATCCATTCCGAAGTTGTGCTCACCGTTCGCCATCGCGCTCTTGAGGAGCTTCGCGATCTCGGGGGAGGCGGCCTTCGGGGTGTTTTTCAGTATCGCCATGGCGACGTCGGCATCCTTGCCGCGGATAAGATCGAGAACGATCTTAACCTTGCGGGGAGAGATCCGGAGATATTTGAGATAAGCTTTAGCTTCCATAACTGTCCGATCCTCCTCGCTTATTTGCCGTTGTTCGAGGTCTTCGAACCGGCGTGGCCCTTGAAGGTCCTGGTGGGAGCGAACTCGCCGAGTTTGTGTCCGACCATATCTTCGGTCACGTATACCGGAACGTGCTTGCGGCCGTCGTGAACGGCGATGGTGTGACCTACAAAGTCAGGGAATATAGTGGAAGCGCGGGACCAGGTCTTGATGACCTTCTTCTCGTTCTTCTCGTTCATGGCGCAAATACGGTCGTACAGCTTCTGCTCTACGAACGGGCCTTTTTTAAGACTTCTGCTCATATTCTTATTCCCTCCTTATTTGGCGTTCCTGTGTTTGACGATGTACTGCTCGGTTCTCGACTTGTGCTTTCTCGTCTTGTAACCGAGAGCGGGCTTGCCCCAGGGGGTAAGCGGGCCGGGATGTCCGACCGGGGACTTTCCTTCACCGCCT
The DNA here is from genome assembly GCA_902783905.1 of uncultured Ruminococcus sp. Taxonomy (GTDB): domain Bacteria; phylum Bacillota; class Clostridia; order Oscillospirales; family CAG-272; genus CAG-390. The sequence continues at coordinate 4,960 of CACZSP010000009.1, read as the reverse complement.
CCGTGCGGGTGATCGCAGGGGTTCATGACCGAACCGCGGACGGTGGGACGGATTCCCTTGTGTCTGGTCTTGCCGGCCTTGCCGACCTTGACGGTGTCGTGCTCGATGTTTCCGACCTGACCGACCGTCGCCTTGCAGTTCATCGGAACGATCCTGACCTCACCCGAGGGCAGACGGATCATCGCGGTGCCGTTTTCCTTGGAAAGCAGCTGAGCGGCGACTCCGGCGCTTCTGACGAGCTGGCCGCCCTTGCCGGGATGGAGCTCGATGTTGTGTACGTAGGTACCGACCGGAATGTTGGCAAGCGGAAGCGTGTTGCCCGGCTTGATGTCGGCGTCGGCGCCCGAGAAAACCTTGTCGCCGACCGAGAGTCCGACGGGAGCTATGATGTAGCTCTTGACTCCCGACTCGCTCTCAAGAAGAGCGATGTAGGCGGAGCGGTTGGGGTCGTATTCGATACCGACGACGGTCGCCGCCTCGGTGTCGAGTCTGCGGAAGTCGATAATACGGTATTTTACTTTGTTGCCGCCGCCTCTGTGACGAACGGTGATCTTTCCGTTAGCGTTGCGGCCGGCGTGCTTTTTCTTGATGACGATAAGGCTCTTCTCGGGAGTCGACTTGGTGATCTCCTCAAAAGAGGGGACGCTCATGTGGCGTCTCGAGGGGGTCGTCGGCTTATACTTGATTGTAGGCATCTGTCATATCCTCCCGTGTCAGTTCAGACCGTCGAAGAAGGCGATCGTCTTGGAGTCCTCGGTAAGGGTGACGATTGCTTTTTTCCAGGCGGAAGTGTATCCCGAAACGTAACGGGTTCTTCTCTGCTTGCCTCTGACGTTCATGGTGTTGACGGCTTTGACCTTTACGCCGAAAGCCTTCTCGACCGCGTTTGCGATCTCCGGCTTCGTCGCGGTGGGCATAACCTTGAATACGTACTTTTTCTGCTCCATCATATCCATGCTCGCTTCGGTGATCACGGGGCTGATGATTACGTCGTATATCGTTTTTTCCATTAGTCCTGAACCTCCTTGTCATAGACCTGCGTGAGCTTTTCGACGGCTTCGCGGGTGATGACGAGCTTTTCGGCGTTTACTATCTCGTAAACGTTGATGGTGCTGTAGAGAGTGGTTGCCGCGGTCGGGATGTTGCGTACGCTTCCGACTACGAACTTATCGCTTTCGGGAAGAACGAGAAGGACCTTGTTTTCCCTGCCGTTTTCCTTTTTAAGGCCAAGGTCGGAGAACATTCTGACCATCGTAGCGGTCTTGTAGCCTTCGAGTTTGCACTCGTCGAGGACTATCAGGCTGCCTTCGGCGACCTTGTCGGAAAGGGCGCTGAAAAGAGCGACTCTCTTCATCTTCTTGTTGAGATCGGTGCGGTAGCTGCGGGGCTTGGGGCCGAGAGCGATTCCGCCGTGCGTCCACTGGGGCGATCTGGTCGAACCCTGACGGGCGCGTCCGGTTCCCTTCTGTCTCCAGGGTTTCTTTCCGCCGCCGCTAACCTCGGAACGGGTCTTGGTGGACTGGGTCCCCTGTCTCTGGTTGAGCAGGTATGCTCTTACTGCGGCGTGAACCGCGGGCTCGTTGACCTCGGCTCCGAAGAGCTTTTCGGAAAGGGCGATCTCGCCGACTTCCTTGCCCGCCATATCAAAAACTTTTACGCTAGGCATTTGTTTTCCTCCTCTTCGCTTAAGCCTTGATGGAATCGCGGATGAACACGATGCCGCCCTTGGCTCCCGGGATGGCTCCGCGAACGGCGATCAGGTTGTTTTCCGCGTCGATCTTTACAACCGCGAGGTTGAGGATCGTAACCTGCTCGTTGCCGTACTGGCCCGCCATCTTCTTGTTCTTGAAGACTCGCGACGGATCGGAGTTTGCTCCCATCGAACCGACTTCGCGGTGTACGGGGCCGACGCCGTGCGTCATTCTGAGTCTGTGGTGGTTCCATCTCTTGATAACTCCGGTATATCCGCGGCCCTTGGTCGTACCGGTAACGTCGACTTTTTCACCGACGGCGAAGGTTTCGACAGATACGACATCGCCCACGTTGTACGAGGAGCAGTCCTCAAGGCGGAATTCCTTCAGATGCTTCTTGACTGTGAGTCCGTTTTTGCTGAAGTGTCCGATCTCGGCTTTGGTGGCGTGCTTTTCCTTGACGTCCTCGAAACCGAGCTGAACGGCTTCGTAGCCGTCCTTTTCAGCCGTTTTTCTCTGCGACACTGTGCAGGGACCGGCCTGGATTACCGTTACCGGGATGGCGTTTCCGACTTCGTCGAAAATCTGAGTCATACCGATCTTTTTTCCGATAATACCCTTTTTCATTTTTCCTCCTGCAGGTTATTGGTTGACGCTTTTGGATTTTCCCCTTCGGGATTGCGCCAACTTGACCGGCAATCGCCCCGTTCGGGGCATTGCGATTGGTTTCTTCGTTTTTCAGATGACGATCTGGATATCGACTCCGGCGGGAAGCTCGATGTTCATAAGTTCATCGGTGAGCTTCTTGGACGGCTTTCTGATATCGATCAGTCTCTTGTGGTTGCGGAGCTCGAACTGCTCGCGGCTGTCCTTGTACTTGTGGACGGCGCGGAGGATGGTGACGATCTCCTTCTCGGTGGGAAGCGGTACCGGACCCGAGACCTCGCATCCGTTGCGCTTGGCAACGTCGATGACCTTCTTCGCGGCGGCGTCGATCAGCTTGTGATCGTAGCTCTTGAGACGGATCCTGAGAGTTTCCTTGACTGCCATTCTGTTTCTCCTTTCTTGCGACGCGTGTTGCGCGTATATAAAATGTAGCGGTGTGCGGTCGCGCGTCGTTCCGAAAGACGAAGCATATTTTATACACCGTTTCGGGCGTTCCTTTTTCCGGCCATACAAAAGCCGAAACCCGCTTGCATCCGTAATCGGATGACCGGATTTCGGAACATTTGATATGCCGGACGCCCGACGACTGCTTATGAACCTCGCAGCCCGGGGCGTTTTATGCTTCGCGGCGCCCGGATCTTTCACGGCTTTGAGCCGTTTTGCCGGACTTCTCGGCGAAAATTCCCCGCTGTTCAGGGCGGCAACCTTTCGCGTCAACGCATTATTTCGCACATCAAGCCCGAAAATTATACCACAAATGAAAAAAAAAATCAAGAATTTTTTTGTTTTTTTCAAAAAAATCCCTGATTTTTTTTATTTTTTTTGATAAAAATCAGCCTTCCATTCCGGATTCGGCGTTTTTTTCGGCCAGCGCCGAGCATTTTTCGACAAGTTTTTCCCGAAGCCAGCCGGGAGACAGGATCCTGACGGGAGCGTCGAGCGCGAGCAGCATGCCCAGAAACAGATCCGGATTGCGGAACTCGCAGCGGAATATTCCCTTTTTGTTTTCGCGGGAGACGACGTACCTGCCCAGCCCCATAACGTCGTGCCGGCTCGCGGCTTCGATCTCGGCGGTGTATGGAATGCTGATCTGGATGCTGTCGGCGTCTCTTTTCTCGGCAGCCGATATCGCGGAAACGCTGGTCTCGGCGTCGTCGGCGTGAAGCACTCCGGGAAGCGAAAATTCGGCAGTATATCTGAAGCCGCCACGGTCGTGATCGTAAACCATCGGAGCCCCGAGAGCTTTAAGATGCGCTGTATCGCGGTGCGACTGAGCGACACTGATCCCGAACTCCTCGCGAAGACGTGCGGCGTTCGGGAAACTGCCTCCCTTTATCATTCCGTGAAGCCATTCTATTCTTTTCGCGGCTGCGGCTCCCTGCCCGTCGGTCAGAAACACTTTCTTTTCCATCTGAAATCTTCCTTATTATTCCTTGCGGGCGTCTGCGGGATCTTCGTCTCCGGGTTGAGCCGTTCCGTCCTCGCCGGGCGCGTCCTCCGGATTTGCGTTCTCTCCGTCGGGGACGTCGCTGCCGGTCGGGCTTTCATCATCACCGTCATCACCGTCATCATCCTGCACGGACGGAACGCCGGCAAAGGACGGATCGCGTATCGATCTCACGTATCCCGACATCCGCGCGAGGATATATATGAAAGCGGTAAAGCAGTACAGCGAAGAGACCGGAAGCTCCGGATTGGTCACTTTACCGAGCATGTATGCGGCAAAAACCGGAATCGACGAAACCGCGCTGAAGATCAGAGCGACGAGAGCGGCGGCGAACCACCCCTCCGGCCTTGCGTTCTCCTCGGGAAGCAGCCATCTTATATCATATAGGAAGAAGATCATCAGAAAAATCGACGAGAGCTGGCTCACCATCTTGACCGGCGAGTTCATCGCGAGTTCCATGTCGAAATAAACTGTCGCGAGTCCGCACACGTTCCGGACGGCCGCCATAACCCCGAAAATCATGACGGGGGCCTTCCCTCTCCCCTCGCCTTTCGATCTTTTGAAAAAATAGGCGACGGCGCCGAGCGAGGTAATAACGAAAAGGATGCTGACGGTCAGTTTGACTCTGAACAGTTTCGTTTCGTCGGAAGTCATGAGCGAGGCGGTCCCGGCATTCGACTTAATCAGCGAAACCAGTCTTCCGATACGGTATACGCCCTCGAACAGCGACATAAAGGCGAAAAACGACGCCGCGCAGAAATTCAGCCCGTCGGTGTAATCCGCTCTGCGGGGAGCCGCCCCGCGCGGTATAAGCAGCCGGGACGAAAGAGCGCAGACGAGCGAAACGCACGCGAGTATCGCAAAGAACACCGGAAGCAGCGCCCCGGTTTTGTAGTACCCTATATCCGGCTCAAGCGAAAAGTACAGGGTGCAGAAATAAACCGCCGCGCAGATCACGGCGAGAACGGTCACGCTCCTGCGGTAAACTTCCGCCTTTTTGTACACCGTTTCCGTCAAAGAGACGGCGGAGGATTCATTTGTATTTTCTTCTGACATCTGAAAAAACCTCAACGTTAAATCTATAATATTTTAATACTAAAATGTTAACGCGATATGAACAAAACGGCAAATTGACAAATACGACCGCTCCGCCGGC
>CACZSP010000008.1 GCA_902783905.1 uncultured Ruminococcus sp. | reverse complement strand
GTCGCGACGGGAGCGATACCCTCCGGAATCACCTCGATTCTCATGGGCACCGCCGCAAAGCACTTCATTCGCAACTCGATACCCGTCTGGCTTCTCGTTCTTATAATCATAGTACTTGCCGCTGCGCTTTTCGCGCTTATATATCTGTTTCTCGACAGGCTTTATCTTCGCGAAAACGACAAAACCCCGGATTCGGTCGTTCATTCGGCAATACTGGGACTGGCGCATTTTCTCCGTAAACGCCGTCAGAAGCTCGTTATCGACCGCGGAGATCTCGACAGCGCGGAGGCGCCTTATATAATCCTTTCAAATCACCCTTCATTCTGGGATTTCTATTACGTCGACAGAATCGGATTCGACCGGCGTCCCGCCATCGTCGCCAACGATTACTATATGCATCTTCCGGGACTGAAAAAGATTGCGAAAAAGGTCGGCGTGGTTCCGAAAAAGCTGTTTTGTCCGGATTTCACCTCGGTCGCGGGTATGATGAGGATGCTCAGATCGGGTTATTCGCTGCTTATCTTTCCCGAAGGGAGGCTGTCGGTCGACGGGACAACCTATCCGTTTACCGAGAGCAGCGCAGCGTTTTTCAAAAAGCTGGGCAGGGATCTGGTACTGATCAACATTTCGGGGGCGTATTTTTCAAAGCCGAAATGGCGGAAGAAGTTTTTCCGCTCCGAAATAGGCGTCACGGTCAAGCGCGTGATCAAGGCGGATGAAGCCGCATCCATGAGCAACGAAGAGCTGGACGGAGCGATTTTCGACGGGATTTCCTCCGACGATTCCAAAGCTCTGCACAGCGAATACCGGCGCCGTGATATGGCGAAGGGAATTGAAGACGTTTTATACAGATGCGCCTTCTGCGGATCTCTTTATTCCACCGAGGGCGTCGGGAACACTCTGGTCTGCCGCGAATGCGGGAAGCGGCTTGAATTCGGTCGCGATTATCTGTTCGACGGAGAGCCGCGTTCGATCCACGGATACTACGAAAAGATCAAAGAGCTTGAAAGAGAAGAACTCGATACCTTTTCGCTCGAGGCGAAGGTGACGACGAAGATTTTCAGGAAAAGCGGAAAAAGAGAGAAGGAAAAGGGAGTTTGCCGGCTTTCACCGGACGGATTCGATTACGAATCCGTCGGGGGAATGCGGGAGCATATACCGCTGTCCGATCTTCCGGCTCTCGCTTTTTCCTGCCGGGAGGAGTTCGAGCTTTACATAGGAGGCGAGCTGTATTACTTCTATCCCGATGAAAATCCGCGGCAGACCGTCAGATGGGCTCTGCTTGTCGATCTTCTCAACGAAAACAGGGGAAGCGCCGGATAATCCGCGCATGCAGAACCTTTCGGCGGTTTTCCGAAAACAACACGCGTTTACCGCGCCCCTGTAAGACGGACGGCGAGAGACGGAAAAAGGACCATCCTCAGGGACAAAGTGCCCGGGCGGAGCGGTCCTTTTCTTTTTGTTACATTTGATTAATAATTTGTTCAAATAATGTTGACAAACGGTTCATTATTTGGTATAATAATCCCGGAAACAAGCTGAATCCGGGGGATATTATGAACGAAAAGAAAACAATTTGTTACAGGATTGCCATTATCATCGCCGTTGCCGCGGCGGCGTGCGCCATTGTTTCGATTCCTTTTTTCAGGTACGCGGGGTCGTCAAAGGAGCCGTCGCCGTCATATTCCGGAACCGATGCGGACAGCCGGGAGCCGACGGACGGGTCTTGCGCCGATACGGCTGTTCAGACCGCATCCGGTCCTCCGGACACCGGCGTGACGGCGGAAACCAGGTCCGGTGAAGAGACCGGCACTCCGGCCGACATATCGTCCGAAGGGGCGCCGTCAGGCAGCGAGATACCCGGAGAGTCGCTTACCGAAGGAACCGATTCCGACCCGGAAGTAACGTCCGGCGCGGACTCCGGAATCCGCACGGAAACGGTGACGCCGGAATTGACGACGCGCGGGACCGAACCGTTCGAGACGTCTTCCGGAACCGCCGCGGAGGAGACTTCCGCGGAATCTACCGTTCCGCCCGAAACCGGGACGTCGGTTCCGGAGACGCTTCCTCCGGAAACCGGGGCGGAAAACACTTCGGTTGCGGCTCCGCAGACCGCGGCGCCTCCCGTCACCTCCGGCGCCACTCCTGCGCTGCCCGGGCCGGAGATAACGCTGCCCGAGATCGGTAACGGAGACGATATTCCCGACATTCTCACGGCTCCCAACGGCGACAGGGTACCCGGCACGTGGTACTGCCGCGGAGAGCTCATCCGGTTCGTCGCGGACATACCCGAGCTTGAATTTCAGCAGACTTACCGATGGTGGCATTACAATTCGGATTACCGCGTTCTTGAATTCGGGACGTACGTGAAAGTCACGCCGACGAGGGTCACGTTCAGGGCGGACGACCCGCTGCCGATTTACGATTACGGGACGCTGTCGCTGTTTACCGAAAGCGCCGACGATACTGCGATGACCGGAGGATGATCTGATATGACAATGCGTTTCGGACTAAAAAAAAGCGCCCTTCGGCGCGGCCGCGGCAGGGCTAAAAAGAACGTATTCCGTCTGGCGGGGTTGCTGTTCGCGTTCTGGCTTCTTGCAAGATGCTTTTTCTGCACTTTTGCCGACGACAGCAACGCAGGGAGCGGAGACGGTTATATCGGTTCACCATACTCCGCCTACTATATTCCGTACGAGTACGGATGGAGGATCTCGCTTTTTGCCGCGAAAACGATCGGTCTGTCCGAGGATGAATACAAAGCGGGATCGCTTTTCGAAGATTTTTACGATATCGGCTCGCTGACGGTTGTCAATCAGGCCCTTTACGATTCTCTGGGGTTCGATCCGGACGGAGTCGTTTCCGGAAAGGGAAACAAGATATCCTACTCGTCGCTGTCGGATATTTCGGCAGAGCTGTCCGCCGGGAAGGCGTCGGTTTTTCTGAGCCGCGACTGTCCCGCGCCTCCGATCGTCAGCGAAGGCGATATTGACACGGTAAACGCCTATTTTCTCGATACCCGCAAATTGCCCGGGTATCTTGAAAAGATTGCACTGTCCCGCGGTTATTTCGACGGATGGAGTCTTGTACGCGATCTTGATTTTTCGTATTATCCCGGGGACGGAGACGCGCCGCTTGTAAAAACGGGAGACGGATGGGGAAGATCGGCAATTCTTCCGTCGTCGTATCCGAGAAGAAACTATATTCCGTGGGTGCTTGTATACGAGCCGGTAATCTGCGTATATCTGTCGGATTATTACGGAACCGGAAGCGCGCGCGCTCTGCTGACAGCAACCGAGTTCGCGCTTTGTCAGGGGACTCTCTGGAACTGGCACACCGTCGGGTCGGATCTGGAAGATTTCCATACCTGGAACGACAGAACGTATTACACGGGAGGACTTTATCCGCAGTGCGTTCAGTCGCTTGCCTTCAAAAATCTGCCGTCTTCGGTCGTTCTCGAGGAGGACAAGCACTGGTTCGGCTTCGGAACGGTAAATAAAGAACCCGGCGAGGCGTGGAGCGTCGACGAGGTCATTGAATACGGGGGATGGGGAATGGGATACCTCTCGCCGGCGGACAGCTTTGTCCCGGATACGGGGACCTTTACCGTCGAACCCGTTCTTCCGCTCCCGGATGACGGCGAATACCCGGTAAACACCCGCGGAGGTTATACACGCGGGACCGACGTGATCACCTCGTTCGTCGTGAAGAACAACGGTATTGCCGGAGTGACTCCGGACAGCCGGTTCAGACTGAAATTCTACGCTTTCGACCGTTCGGCGCCCGGATCAGCCGTTTATATCGGGATCAGCGAATGCTTTTCGCTCCCCGCGGGGGAGGACGGTTATATATGGTTCCGCTGGACGGTTCCGGACTCTTTCGGAGATGAATGCAGGATCGTAAGCGAGATACTCGGACCGGACGACGAGGAATTCGAATACGAGTACGAGCCGGACGAAGAT
>CACZSP010000007.1 GCA_902783905.1 uncultured Ruminococcus sp. | reverse complement strand
GACAACTTTCCACCTGCAATTGATTCCCAGGTTTTCCGCCCGGTGCACGTCGCCCGAAAGAATGAATCTTCCTCCGCGCTCTTTGATATACCCGAATATATCGGGAGCCGGGTAGGGCGTTTTGCGGTAGCCGCGGGTTATCGCCCCGGTGTTTATCTCGAACAGCGCGCCTGACGGGATGAGACGGTCGACAGCCGCCTGCCAGGCCCGCACGTAGCGCGGATCGGTCACGTCGAACGTCCGGCCGTCCTCGTTGAACTTGGTGACAAGATCGAAATGTCCGACGATATCGCATCCGGTCGTTTCCGCGACGCGGGCGACCTCGTCGAAATATACTTCGGCAAGTGATATCATATCGCCGCCGAAATACCTGTCCGCCGCCGCCTTCTGTATCGCAGCGGTGTGATCCACCGGGACGTATTCGTCTCCGAGTTTAAAGTAATGCACCGAACCGATCACGTAATCGTACCCTTCGGCCGGAATATCCGAAAACAGGTCCTGCTCTATTCCGAGCAGGATCTTTATTTTTCCCCTGTATTTTTTCCGCAGGCGGAGTATCTCCTCACGGTACCGCTCGGTCCCTTCGACGCTCATGCAGTAGCTCTCGTCGAAGGGAGTGTGGCTGTGTCCCGAAAAACCGATGACGTCCATGCCGCGCGATATCGCCGTCAGCACCGTTTCCTCGGCGGTGTTTTTTCCGTCGCAGAAGGTCGTATGGACGTGCAGATCGTATTTTCCGCGCGGGATTTTCATGTCATCTTCTCCTGTTTTACCTTGCGGTCGATCACGTGGCGGGAGGCGAGTTCCTTTTGAATATCGTCGACCGATATCCCCGCCTCGACCATAAGCACGAGAACGTGATAGTAAAGATCGGCTATCTCGTAGACCGTCTCGCGTTTGTCCTCCGCCTTGCCGGCGATGATCACCTCGGTCGACTCCTCGCCCACCTTTTTGAGTATCTTGTCAAGCCCCTTGTCGAAAAGATAGGATGTGTAGGACCCCTCTGTCGGATCGTCCTTCCTTCCCTTTATCAGTTCGTACAGGTCGTACGGAGAGAAATCCGGGAGCTCAGGATTGTCGAAAAGCGGGTAGTTGAAACAGGAAAAGCTGCCGAGATGACAGGCGGGACCGTCGGGCTGCACGCGGACGAGAAGCGCGTCGCGGTCGCAGTCCGCCGTGATCGAGACGACGTGCTGATAGTTTCCGCTTGTCTCCCCCTTGAGCCACAGTTCTTTTCTCGACCTGCTCCAGAAGCAGGTCAGTTTCTTTTCGAGCGTTATCTCAAGACTTTCACGGTTCATATAGGCGACGGTGAGCACTCTGCCCGACGCCGCGTCCTGCACGACGGCGGGGATCAGCCCGTCGGCGCCGAATTTCAGTTCGTCGATGTTGATCATAGGTTTCTCCTGACTTCTATTCCCTCTTTTGCCATCCGGCGCTTGAGGTCTTTTATTTCGATCTGTCCGAAATGGAAGACCGACGCGGCAAGTCCGGCGTCGACGTCCGGCACTTCCCTGAAAAGCGTTATGAAATCTTCTATGCTCCCGGCTCCTCCCGAGGCGATGACGGGAACGTTTACCGCCTCGCAGACCCGCCGCAGCATTTCGATATCGAAGCCCTTTTTGACTCCGTCGGTGTCGATCGAGTTGACGACGATCTCTCCGGCTCCGTTTTCGACGCAGCGCACGATCCAGCCGATCGCCTCCATGCCGGTGTCGACGCGTCCGCCCTTTGCGAACACGCGGAATTCCCCGTCGACGCGCTTGACGTCGGCGGAAAGAACGACGCACTGGCTTCCGTATCTTTCGGCCGCTCTCGGGACGAGCGAGGGATCGCGGATCGCTCCCGAATTGACGCTTACCTTGTCTGCGCCGCTTTTGAGCACCCTGTCGAAATCCTCCGGCGTGTTGATGCCGCCTCCGACGGTCAGCGGTATGAAGACGCGGGACGCCGTCTCGCGAAGTATCTCGGTAAAGAGTTTTCTTCCCTCCGCCGACGCCGTGATATCGTAAAAGACAAGTTCGTCGGCGCCCTCGCGGCTGTATCTGTCGGCAAGTTCGACCGGAGAGGCGACGTCGGACAGCCCCTGAAAGTTTACTCCCTTGACGACCCTGCCGTCCCTGACGTCAAGGCAGGGGATTATTCTTTTCGTTATCATTCCGCCGCCTCCACCGCTTCACGCAGATCTATCGCTCCGGTATAGTACGCCTTGCCGATTATGGCGCCGTGGATGCCAGTCTTTTTCAGGGCTATGATATCGTCGATCGTCGATACTCCGCCCGACGCCGTGACGTCGGGGCCGATTCCCGAGATCCGGCGGTAGAGAGCGCGGTTGACGCCTTTCATGGCGCCGTCCTTCGATATATCGGTCACTATCACCGCTCCGACGCCGTCGTCGGCCATCCGCCGGATCATTTCGGTACCGCTGACCGCAGTCTTTTCGGTCCAGCCCTTTATGGCGACGTACCCGTCGCGCAGATCGATGCCGACGGCGACGCGTTTCCCGTATTTTTCGACGGCGCAGAGGAGAAAATCCCTGTCGGTCACCGCCGCGGTGCCGAGGATGACCCTGTCGATCCCGGCGTCAAGATACCGTGCGGCGGTCTCGATCGAGCGTATTCCTCCTCCGATCTCGCAGAAGAGACCGCATCTTTCCTTTATACGGAGGACGACGTCAAGATTCGGAGTGCTTCCGCTTTTCGCTCCCTCCAGATCGACGATATGGACGGCCTTTGCGCCGCAGGCGGCAAAATCCGCCGCGACCGAAGAAGGATCGTCCGAATAAACAGTCATCCGGGCGTAGTCGCCGCGAAGGAGGCGTACGGCCCTGCCTTCGAAAAGATCTATGGCGGGATATATCGTCATTTTCGGTCACCCCCGGTCGCGCAGAACGCCTTCAGTATGGACAATCCGGTCCGCCCGCTTTTTTCGGGGTGGAACTGACATCCGTAAACGTTTCCCGACGCGACGGCAGCCGTTATTTCGGCTCCGTACTCGGTAAACGCAGCCACGTACTTTCTGTCGCAGTCGGCGAAATACGAATGGACGAAATAAACGCAGTCGCCCTCCTTCACTTCATCGAACAGCCGGCACTTTTTGCCGAAGATCAGCCGGTTCCAGCCGATCTGAGGGATCTTCAGCCCCGCGGGTATCCTTCCCTCCAGCGGAACGACGTCTCCCGGGATCAGCCCGAGACCAGGATGAACGCCGAATTCGAAACTGCGGTCGAAAAGCAGCTGCATTCCGAGGCATATCCCGAGCAGCGGAGTTCCGCTGCCGGCGCGCGAAACCACGTATTCGCCGAGACCGCTTTCGCGCAGCTTCCGCGCCGCGTCGCCGAAGGCGCCGACGCCCGGAAGGATTATCCGGTCGGTGCGGTCCAGTTCACGCGGATCGCCCGAAACGAAAGCCTCCTCTCCGGCTGCGTCGAAGGAACGGCAGAGGGAAAACAGGTTTCCCACGCCGTAATCAACTATACCCGTCATCGCCCTCAGAGGACTCCCTTTGTCGAAGGAATTTCGCCGCAAAGGCGCGGATCGGGCGTGACTGCCGCACGCAGACTGCGTCCGACCGACTTGAAGGCGGCTTCGATGATATGATGCGTGTTCCTGCCGGCAAGCTTGTTTATATGGAGCGTGATCTCGGCGGTCCTTACGAAGGCGTTGAAGAATTCCTCCACCAGTTCGGTATCGAAATCCCCGACTCTGTTCGACGCCAGATCGAGGGAAAATCCGAGGCACGACCTCCCCGAAACGTCGACGGCGGTCATGACGAGCGCCTCGTCCATCGGGATGATCGCGTTTCCGTAGCGGGTGATCCCGCCCCGGTTGCACGCCTTGCGGAAGCAGGTTCCGAAAACGATGCCGACGTCCTCGACGGTGTGGTGATAGTCGACCTCGACGTCGCCGCGGGCTCTGATCTTCAGATCGAACATCGAGTTGAAGGTCAGAAGACGCAGCATGTGATCGAGAAAACCGCATCCGGTCTCGATATCGGCGCGTCCGTTTCCGTCCAGCGACAGCTCGAGCGTTATATTGGTCTCGCCCGTTATTCTTTCAAGTCTCGCTTCTCTCATTTTTTTATTCCTCCGTCGAGTATTTCCCTGATTTTTGTGACAAGAACGGTCATCTGCTCCTCCGAGCCGACCGTCACGCGGTTGTAGTCAACGATCCTTTCCTTGTCGAAATGGCGCACGAGCACGCCGCGCTCTTTCAGCGCGAGGTAAAGATCCCGCCCTCCGATATCCGGATGCTTCACGAAAAGAAAGTTCGCTTTCGAATCGGTCATCTCAAAGCCGAGTTCCTTCAGTTCGCGTTTCGTCTTTTCCCTGACCCGCATGATCTCGCGGCAGTTGTTTTCGGTATAACCGGGATCGGCAAGAGCACCGATGCCCGCCGCCTGAGCGGCCGATCCGACGTTGTACGGATTGGTCGAATAACGTACCGTCTGCAGATCGTTTATCAGTTCCGCGTTTCCGACGGCAAACCCGAGTCGCGCCCCCGCCATCGAGCGGGATTTCGAAAAGGTCATGACGACGAGCAGATTGTCGTATTTTTCGGTAAGCGGGACCGCGCTTTCGGCGCCGAAATCGACGTACGCTTCGTCGATCACGACTACCCTGTCGGGGTTTGACGAAACGATCTTTTCGATATCCGCAGGGCCGAGGGCGAT
>CACZSP010000006.1 GCA_902783905.1 uncultured Ruminococcus sp. | reverse complement strand
CTGTTTTCCTGCGATTTCTCAGCGAAAACAGACAAAAAATCATCTCGGCAATCTGCACACGCGAATTGTGCGGTATTGCCTTAAAAAGTTTACTCCACTCTGATGTTAATATTTCCCGTCGTCGTGGTGATATCGCATTTTCCGCCGGACGTAGATTCGGGTACGGTCACCTTTCCGGTCGACGCCTTGGCGTTGAAGTTCTTTCCTGATCTGAGAGTGCCGATTACGTCTCCGGTGGATGCCTCGACCCGGATCTCTTCGGCGTCGCAGCTGTCGAAGACCACGTCGCCGGTGCTGACGGTTATATCGAAGGATCCGGTCGCCAGGACGTTTTTCAGTCCGACGTCTCCCGTGTGTCCGCTTATCGTGAGAGAGGCGCACCGGACGTCGATGAACGCGGTCTTTCCCGTTCCGATCCCGAGAGTGATATTCCCGCCGCAGTCGACGTTCTCCGCGATGACGTGTCCCGTCGTAACCGAGAGATCTATACTTTCCGCGCTGACGCCGTTGAGTTTTACGTCGCCCGTCGTGGCGGTTATCGAGCATTTGCCGGAAACCGAAGCTGCGCATTCAACGTCGCCCGTCGTGAGCTTCAGGTCGATCGTACCGAAGGAAAAATCTCCGGGAACGACGGCGTCGCCGGTGTGACCTTCGATCTTGAGCGAGCCGTAAACGCTCTTCGGCAGATAGATCGTCACCTCGGGATTTTCCCGGTTGAACGCGATCCGGTCGATCCATTTCCGGGTATCGGTGACGCCTATTTTCAGCGTTCCGTCCTCGACGGCGACGGTATGGCGCATCTTTTCGCTTTCCTTGCAAACGGCGCGGAAGGAGCCGTCATCCGACGGTTTGAGAATTATTTCGCTTTCGTTTGTCGATATTTCGATATCCGAAAAATCTTCGGTCAGGGTGTAGGTGTTCGTTTCCAATTCCTGAGCTCCCATATTTGAAAAATCAAATCCCGATGCGGCAAAAGCGCTGCCGAGAAGAGCGATTCCCGCGATTACGAGAACAATAGCAATGATGATAAAAACCGTTTTCATTTCGAGGCATCCTTTCCTACGAACATTTTTTTGATTCCCGTCGCGATCAGTTTTGTAAGTTTGATTATGCCGCGCGACGCCGCGACGCATCCGAAAAAGAAGAAGATCGACAATCCGGCGCAGAATACCCCGGCGCCGAGCAGGGCGAGGCCGGTCGCGGTATAGCCGGTGATCAGATGAGCGATCCCTGCGGCGACGCACGCAAGAGACGCGACCCAGAGAGCGAGCTCGACCGCCCAGAGCGATATTATGAGCGCCCACAGTACGGCGTACAGCGAGAAGACGACGGCTGCCGCCGCGACGAGGAGCGGAAACCACAGAGGGAATCCGATAATTATCAGCGCGATCTCCCAACCTTTGCGGGAGCGCCGGTTGTCGATTTTTTCTTTTACTATCCTTGAAAGCGGGATTTCCGACAGCGTCTGGGATACGACCGATTCGACCGTTCCGATGCCGGCGACCGCCTCCTCCTCGCTCATACCCTCCTCGACCCGGTCGTCGATCATCTCTCCGTAAAACGCGAGGCGTTCGTTCACGTCGTCCGCCGGGAGCCCGGAAAGTCCTTTTTTCAGTTCGGAAAGAAAGGTTTCTTTATTCATTTTGCTGCGCCTCCTCCTTTGCAACGAATTGCCAGATGGATACTACTTCCTTCCATTCGTTTTTGAAATCTTCGATGCGGGCGATGCCGGCGGAAGTGATGTGATAGTACTTCCTCAGTCTTCCGTCGTGCTCCGCCGTCCGCACCGTAAGCATTTTTGCCGCTTCAAGACGTTTGAGTATCGTATAAAGCGTTGATTCCGAAAGATCCACGTAGGGCTTCAGATCCTTGATGATCCGGTATCCGTACGAATCTTCGTTTTTTATCGACGCAAGAACGCAAACGTCAAGCAGTCCACGCTTGAGCTGCACGTCCATTTTATGGCTCCTTTCACGATATATCTCTCGTAGCGGTATATATCATATCACGAAGT
>CACZSP010000005.1 GCA_902783905.1 uncultured Ruminococcus sp. | reverse complement strand
TACTCTCCGTCGGTTGCGGCTCCCTGGCCCGTCCTGAAATTGCCGTAAAGGCCTATCTGGCGGCTGTTTTCGATATACGCCTCGACGGTGTTGGAACTCTTCAGATAATCCTTCACCGTTCCGTGAGAGGATCTTTTGTATGTCTTGGTCAGTCCGACGGGAAGGACCAGCTCTCCGCCTTCTCCGTATGCGCGGTCGTACAGGACCTGGTTTTCAAAGGCGTTGAGCGCCAGCGCGGTGAGACTCACGTCCTTTCCGGCGATCAGAAGCTTGCGTTCGGTGACCAGGTACCCGTACCCGTTTTCCGGGAGGGACTCTATGAATTCAGCCGAGGCGGGGCGGTTGGTGTTGCCTATCAGGATCTCGAATTTATCGAGAGTCGAGTCGATATCCTTTGTGAAATCCTCTTTGAAATCCAGCTCCGCCCCGGTCCTTCTTTTGAAAACGCTGACGAAAGTCCTGGTGGAACTGACGACGGGGCTTTCGTCGATATTGATGTAAATGCAGAAATCCGACTTTCCCTCCGACACGAGGACGAGCTTTTCGTCTTCTTCGGGAAGCGTCGTCTCTTCGGTTTGTTCCGCCGTCGATCCTTCCTCCGGGACAGGCGGAGTTTTCCCGCATCCGGGTATCAGAACGAAAAGCAGGACAAGCGTAATCATCGCGGCTTTCTTCATTTTTCCTCCTCACGCTCCGGCTTCAAACTGCAGCCTGTAAAGCTTCCAGTAGTATCCGTGATTCGAGAGGAGATCCTGATGTCTGCCTCTCTCGATTATTTCTCCGTTCTGAAGAACGATGATCTGATCCGCGTGCTGTATCGTCGACAGGCGGTGGGCGACGACAAGCATGGTGCCGATCGACCTGATCTTCTCCAGCGACTCCTGTATCAGCGATTCGGTCTCGGTGTCGATGTTTGCTGTCGCCTCGTCGAGAATTAGGATCTTCGGCTCGTGCAGGACGGTGCGGGCGAAGGAGATCAGCTGGCGCTGACCCTGACTCAGGTTTTCGCCCCTTTCGATGATCTGCTCGTCGTATCCGTTCGGCAGCTTTTCGATGAATCCGTCGGCGTTTACGTATCTGCACGCTTCGCGCACCCGTTCGTCGCTCACCGTTTCGTCGTGAAGCACTATATTCGTTCTGACCGTCCCGCTGAAAAGGAAGACGTCCTGAAGCATCTGTCCGACGGCGCTTCGCAGCGACTTGATCTTTATCTTCGAGATATCCTTCCCGTCGATGAGGATCTGCCCCTTCTGTATCTCGTAGTTCCGCACTATCAATCCGAGGATTGTGGTCTTTCCGGCGCCCGTCGCTCCGACGAAGGCGCAGGTCTGACCGGGTTCTATCACGAAGGAAACGTCCCGCAGTATCCAGTTTTCGCCCTCGTAGGCGAACCAGACGTGCCTGAATTCGATCCTTCCTTTCACTTCACCGATATCCTCGGCTCCCTCGGCGTCCCGCACCTCCGGTTTGACGTCAAGCAGGTTGAAAAGCCGCTCGGACGCCGTCAGCGCCTTCTGGATATTGTTCAGCTGGTCGGCAAGCTGCTGTACCGGATTGAAGAACCTTCCGGTGTAAAGATAGAACGCGACTATCTCTCCGGGGGTCAGCCCAAGCTTCACGCCGAACCAGAAGATGGCTGCGAGGGACGAAACGAATACGAAGGTAACGAACGGCCGGTAGACGCCGAAGCCCTTTATCACGTTGAAGCGGGAGCGGCGGAGCGAATCGTTCCTTTCGTCGAATTCTTCGGATTTTTTCTTTTCGCGGTTGAAGATCTGGATGATCTTCATTCCGGAAAGGGTCTCGTTCATAAAAGTGTTCAGTTCCGAAATGCGTTTTCTTTCGTCGCGGAATGCGCGGCCGACGTATTTGGAAAATACCAGAGACGAGACGAAGATCAGCGACACCGGCGCAAGCATGACCAGCGCCAGCCGCCAGCTGATGAAAAACATCATCACGTAAACGCCGAAGACGGTGATGAAGTTCTTGATGACGCTGACGATCACGTTGGTGAACAGATCGCTCATCGACTGGGTGTAGGAGGTGACGCGCGTCACCAGAGACCCGACCGGCATTTCGGCGAACTGGCTCCGGCTCATCTCCTCAATGTGGGAAAAGACGTCCATTCGCAGGTCGTAAACCGTGTCCTGTCCCGCCTTCTGGAGTATCATCGACTCGAAATACAGGAAGAGATTGTTCATCATGCATATTATGAAATAAACAACCGCCATCGTTATCAGGTAGCGCAGATCGAGGGCGTCCGACGAGAGATTGTCGGTCATCTTCGAGGTTATGACAGGCAGGGCGATGTCCAGTGCGACGTTCATGATTATGAGCAGTCCGGCAAGCGCGAGCTTCCCGGCGTAGGGGCGTACGTAGGCGAGAGCGCGGCGCAGAAGGATCCTTCCGGGGATCTTTTTGTCGCCCTTCAGACGTTCTTTTTCGTCTATATCTTCCATAAAGTCATCCATTGACGCTCTCCTCCTTTCCCGCGTTTTCTCCGGATACCTCCCGCTCCAGCTCCTGCAGGAGGACCATTCGTGAGTAGGTGGGGGATATCTCTTCAAGGCGCGCCGGCGTATCGAACGCCTCCAGCCTGCCCTCGTCCAGCACAATTATCCTGTCGGCATGAGCGACGGTCGATACCCGCGAGGCGATGATTATCGTGGTTTTCCCTTTGCGCTTTTCGCGGATGTTGGCAAGGATCTTTTCCTCCGTCTTCACGTCGACGGCGGACACGCTGTCGTCCAGGATCATGATCGGAGCGTCCTTCAGATATGCCCGGGCTAACGACGCCCTCTGCTTCTGGCCGCCCGACAGAGTCACTCCCCTTTCTCCGGTAACGGTGTCGTAACCGGCGGGAAAGCCTTCTATATTGCCGTCAAGATCGGCGAACGCAGCGGCGGCGCGTATCTCTTCGCCGGAGGCGGCGTCCTTTGCGAATGAAATATTCCTCCCGACGGTATCCGAAAACAGGAAGTTGTCCTGGGGAACGGCGGCGACCGCCGCTCTGACCGATCCGACGTCGCATTCCATCACGTCGTGTCCGTCGATAAAGAGCATTCCCCTGTCAAGGTTGTAAAGCCGGCAGAGGAGCGACATCAGAGTCGTTTTGCCGCTGCCTATACGCCCGACGACTCCGACAAGCTCGCCCGGCTCAATTTTCAGCGATATTCCGTCGAGCACCCGCCTTCCCGATCCGGCGGGATATGAGAAGGTGCAGTTCCGGAATTCGATCTCTCCCTTCACGTCGGAGAGCTCATGGGCGCCTTCCGGGCTGACCACGTCCTCCCCTGCGTCGAGGAAGGCGTCTATGCGGCGCAGCGAGGCCTTCGCGCGGCTGAGCATGGTGACGAGCGATCCGAGGGCTATCATCGGCCAGATAAGGGTGTCGAAATAGCCGATGAAGGTGATCAGGTTCCCGGGGGTCAGATCGATCGCGTGACCGAAGATCACTGTCGGATTGCCGGAAATCGCCGAGGCGGCGAACCATGAGCCGAACCCAAGTATCAGCGAAAGAATAACGGCGATTATCACTTCGATAAGGGTATCGAAAATGATCGATACCCGGAAGAACGACACGTTGGCGTCCCGGTTCTTTTTCGCCTCCTTCGCGAAGGCGTGTATCTCGCAGGTCTCCTTGACGAAGGCCTTGATCACGCTGATGCCGGTGAAATTCTCCTGGGTGAAATCGTAAAGGCGGTCGTACTGCTTCTGTCTTTCCTCCCACTTGAGCGCCATGTATTTTTCGACGAGCGCTCCCCATACGATTATCAGAAGCATCGGTATCATGGCGAAGAGCGACATGACCCAGTCGAGGGAGAACATCCTGATTATGACAAGCACGCCGAGAAAGACGGCGTCGACTATCTGGACCGT
>CACZSP010000004.1 GCA_902783905.1 uncultured Ruminococcus sp. | reverse complement strand
TTATTTCCCGTTAAGATACTCGTTGATGTTCTTTATCAGCTCGTCGGCGTCGGTGCCGTGAACGGCGCACGCCTCCTCGATCGTCTCGCCTCTCGAAACGGGGCAGCCGAGGCAGTGCATTCCTATCGCGAGGAAGAACTGCGCGACGCCCGGATCGATATCGAGCAGATCGCCGATAACGGTCTCTTTGGTCACTTTAACGTCCATTATTATTAATTATTCCTTTCACTTGAGCGCGATCGCGGCTTTCGCTTTGGCCGCGACGTTTGCGGGAGTCAGTCCGTACGCCTCGAGAAGCGCCGGGACCTTTCCCGATTTTCCGAATACGTCCTCGGTGCCCACGCGAAGGACCGGAACGGGGCGGGTCTGCGCCGCGGCGGCGGCTACGGCTTCACCCAGTCCGCCGATCACGTTGTGCTCCTCCACCGTGACGAAGGCGCCCGTCTCGGCGGCGGAAGACGCGATCTCGTCGACGTCGAGCGGCTTGATCGTGGCGACGTTTACGACTCTGGCGGAGATACCCTCGGCGGCAAGAAGTTCGGCGGCGTCGAGAGCGAGTCCGACGGTAAAGCCGGATGCGTAAATGGTGACGTCCTTTCCGTCGCGGAGGCGGCGGTTCTTCCCGAGTTCGAATTTATAGGTCTCTTTGTCGAAGATCACCGGAACGGCGGCTCTGCCGAATCTCATATATGCCGGACCTTTGTAGTTCAGCGCCCATTCGACGACGGCTCTCGCCTCGACGGCGTCGGCCGGATTGATGACGACCATGCCGGGAATCGTGCGCATCAGGGCGATGTCCTCGAGGCACTGATGCGTCGCTCCGTCCTCGCCGACGGTAATGCCCGCGTGGGTCGCGCCGATCTTGACGTTCAGGTGCGGATATCCGATCGAGTTTCTGATCTGCTCGAAGGCGCGTCCGGCGGCGAACATCGCGAAAGACGACGCGAAAACGTTCATTCCGGTGGTGGCGATACCGGCGGCCACCGAGATCATATTGCCCTCGGCAATGCCGCAGTCGAAGAATCTGTCGGGGAATTTCTTCTTGAAGGTCCCCGTCTTGGTGGCGGCGGCAAGGTCGGCGTCAAGTACGACGAAATCGTATTTTTCACCGAACTCGGCAAGCGCGTTTCCGTAAGCTTCTCTTGTTGCTATCTTTTCTGCCATTGTTCTGCCCTCCATTACATCGTCGCCTTTATCTCTGCGACGGCGGCGGCGTACTCATCGTCGTTCGGGGCTTTTCCGTGCCATCCGACCTGGTTTTCCATGAAGGAAACTCCCTTGCCCTTTACCGAATGAGCGATGATGACGGTCGGCTTTCCCTTGCACTTCCGTGCGGCGGCGAAGGCCTTTTCAAGAGACGCGAAATCGTGCGCGTCGGCTTCGACGACGTTCCATCCGAAACCTTCGAACTTTTTGTCGTGCGGAGTCGGATTCATGACCTCGGCAATGGGACCGTCAATCTGAAGTCCGTTTAGATCGAGGATATAGCAGAGATTGTCGAGACGGTAGTGAGCGGCGAACATGGCGGATTCCCAGACCTGTCCCTCCTCCGACTCGCCGTCTCCGACTATCGCGTAAACGCGGTAGTCTTTTTTTCTTATCTTGCCCGAAAGAGCCATTCCGCAGGAGGCCGAGACGCCGAGTCCGAGAGAACCGGTGGTCATGTCGCATCCGGGAGTGTGCTTCATATCCGGGTGACCCTGAAGGTAGGAGTCGATGCTGCGGAAGCCCTTGAGGTCTTCCTTCGGGATGAATCCCTTTTCGGCAAGCGCCGCGTAAAGGGCGGGAGCCGTGTGTCCCTTGGAGAGAACGAGTCTGTCGCGGTCGGGCCAGTCGGGGTTCGCCGGGTCGACCTTCATCTCCGAGAAATATAGATATGAAAGGATATCCGCGATCGAAAGCGATCCGCCCGGATGTCCGGACGACGCCGCGTGTACCTCTTCAAGTATGCCGAGGCGTATGTCGGCGGCGGCTTTTTTCAGCTCTTTCAGTTTCTTCTGATTCATTTTATCTTCCTTCCGTCGGATCCGCGTTCAGTTCGCGGCGTCGACTATCGCGGAAAATTTTTCGGGGACGAGCGAGGCGCCTCCGATGAGTCCGCCGTCGACGTTCTTCTTGGCGAGGAGTTCCGCGGCGTTCTTGTCGTTCATCGAACCGCCGTACTGGATGGTGATCTCGTCGGCGGCCTTTTTGCCGTAAAGAGAGGCGACGACCTTGCGGATGACGCCGCAGGTCTCGTCCGCCTGGGCGGGAGTGGCGGTAAGTCCGGTGCCGATAGCCCAGACGGGCTCGTAGGCGATTATAACGTTCTTAAGCTCTTCTTCGGTGATACCGGCAAGATCAAGCTTGGTCTGCATTCCGACGACCTCGTCGGTGATGCCTGCAAGGCGCTGCTCCTTGACCTCTCCGAGGCAGAGGATGACCTTGAGTCCGGCGGCGAGAGCGGCTTTAGTGCGCTTGTTGACCGTTTCGTCGGTCTCGGCGAAATACTGACGTCTTTCGCTGTGTCCGACGATGACGTACTCGGCTCCGACTTCCTTCAGCATTCTCGCCGAAACCTCTCCGGTGAAGGCGCCGTGGTCCTCAAAATGGACGTTTTCGGCGCCGATGTGGATGTTGGTGCCCTTGGCCGCTTTTACGGCGGCGTCGATGCTTACGTAGGGAGCGCAGAAGACTATGTCGCAGGCGTCCTTGCCGGCTACCAGCGGAGCGGTCTTCTTTATGAATTTCTTCGCCTCGGAGGGCGCGAAGTTCATCTTCCAGTTACCGGCTATGACGGTCCTTCTCGATTCGGGTTTCATCGCGTTCCCTCCGCTCATTTATCCTGCAGGCAGGAGATACCCGGCAGTTCTCTTCCCTCGAGGAATTCGAGAGAAGCGCCGCCGCCGGTGGAGACGTGAGTCATCTTGTCGGCAAAGCCCAGTTTTTCAACGGCAGCCGCGCTGTCGCCGCCGCCTATGATCGAAACGGCTCCGCTGTCGGCGACGGCCTTGGCGACAGCCATCGTGCCGCCGGCGAAGTTCGGCCATTCGGAAACGCCCATAGGTCCGTTCCAGACGATCGTTCCCGCGCCCTCGATGGACTTGGAGAAGAGCTCCTGGGTCTTTTCGCCGATGTCGAGTCCCATCCAGCCGTCGGGAATGGAATCCGAATAAATTCTCATAAAGATGGTGTCTTCCTTATACTCTCTGCCGATGATGTTGTCGACGGGGAGAAGGAAGTTGACCTTGCGCTCGCGCGCCTTTTCGAGCATGGAGTTGGCAAGATCCAGTTTGTCGTATTCGCAGATGGAGGAACCGACGTCGCAGCCCTTTGCCTTGAAGAATGTGTAGGCCATTCCGCCGCCGACTATGATCGTGTCGACCTTGTCGAGAAGGTTGTTGATGACGCCGATCTTGTCCGAGACCTTGGCGCCGCCGAGGATGGCGACGAAGGGTCTGGCCGGGTCCTCGAGCGCCTTGCCCATGACCGAGATCTCTTTCTGAATGAGATATCCGCAAACCGCGGGAAGTCCGCCGTACATGGCGACGCCGGCAGTGGAGGCGTGGGCTCTGTGAGCGGCGCCGAAAGCGTCGTTTACGAAGAGCTCGGCCATCGAAGCAAGCTCTTTCGCGAATTCGGGATCGTTGGCTTCCTCTCTCTTGTCGAATCTGGTGTTCTCGAGGAGCATCGCCTGTCCGGGTTCGAGAGCGGCCGCCATTTTTTTCGCGCCCTCACCGATCGTATCGGGAGCCAGCGGCACGTTCTGACCGAGAAGCTCGGTAAGACGGGCGGCGACGGGAGCGAGAGTGTATTTCATATTGACTTCGCCCTTGGGCTTGCCCATGTGCGAGCAGAGGATGACCGCGGCTTTGCGGTCAAGCAGATACCTGATAGTCGGGATCGCCTCGACTATTCTCTTGTCCGAGGTGATGACTCCGTCCTTGAGCGGAACGTTGAAATCGCAGCGGACGAGCACTTTTTTACCGGAGACTTCTACGTCTTCGATCGTTTTCTTGTTGTAGGTCATGTTCTGATCTGCCTTTCGATATGTTATTTTTTTATTATTCCCGGTTTTGCGGCTTTCTTCTTTCACGGAGAGAGCCATATTATACTATATCACAAATTCAATAAATAATCAAGACTTATTAAAAAAAGAGATGAAAAACGCCCCTTCCGGCAGGCGTTTTTTCCCGCGCAAGGCCCGCGCGGGTCCGGCTTTTGCCACGGAAAAGCCGCTCTACCGTCAGTAGAATCCGGTTCTACCGCTCCACCCGCGCGGGTAACGGAAAATAGACGGGGGAACGGGCGCAGTTTCTTGACTGCCGGAGCGTTCCCCGTGTATAATATTGGCATATTCAGGACTTCAGAGGGAGGAGACAGCCGTGGGTCCCCGCGTAAAGACAGTTTATTACGACGACGAACTCGGCGACGAGTTTTCGGGCGTCACCCGCCCGGATTACAGAGTCCCCCGGGACTTCGACTGGTCGGAGGGAAATTACTTCCGCCGCGCCGCCGCTTTCATCGTCTACCGGCTGGTGATGACTCCGTTCGCGTTTTTCTATATGAAACTGAAATTCGGGATGAGGATCGTGAGAAGCTGCCGGATACCGAAGGGCGGGTGTTTCCTTTACGCAAACCACACCATGCTCGCCGGAGACGCCTTCACGCCCTCTCTGGTCTGCTTTCCGAAAAAGGTGTCCGTCATAGTCGGTCCCGCCAACGTGGCGCTGAAGTCGACGAGGGAGTTCGTCCTGCTCTGCGGAGCTCTTCCCCTCCCCGACGGGATCGGAGGACTGCGGCGCTTCTCGGAGGAAGTCGCCTGCCGCGCCTCCCGGGGAGGCTGCGTGACCGTATATCCCGAAGCCCACATCTGGCCCTACTGCCGCTTCATCCGCCCGTTCGCCGATACCTCCTTCGCCTATCCCGTCTCCCTTAAGCTTCCCGTCTTCTGCACAACGGCGACCTATTCCCGGCGGCGTTTTTCAAAAACTCCCCGCCTGACCGTTTATCTCGACGGCCCGTTTTATCCAGGCGCAGGCGACCCCCGCGGGGCGAGGAAGGAGCTGCGCGACGCAGTTTACGGCACTATGTGCCGGCGCGCCCGCGAAAGCACCTGGAGCCCCGTAGACTACGTAAAGAGAGAGAAAAATGATTGAGGTGATATACGCCGGGAACGACCGGATGTTCGACGGAATACTGATATCCGTCCTGTCGGCTGCCCGCAATACCCGGGAGCCCCTGTCGGTGACTCTGCTGACGATGGACCTGACTGGCACCGATCCTGCGTTTGCTCCGATAAACGAAAAACAGCGCGCCTTTATCGAAAGAACGGCGCGTGAATACCGACCCGAAAGCCGGGTTCGGATCATAGACTGCGCAGAGCACTGGCACGGGCGTCTCTCGTCGTCTCCGAACGCAGGCACGTCATATTCCCCCTACACCTTCCTCCGGCTCTTCTGCGACCGTCTGCCGCTCCCTCAGAAGGTCCTCTACCTGGACGCCGACACGGTAGTCCCCGGAGATCTGTCGGAACTCTGGCGGACCGATCTTGACGGCTGTGAATTTGCCGCCGTCCGCGACTATTACGGAAAGATCTTCCTCGGTCCCGGATACTTCAACGCCGGGGTCATGCTTTTCGATCTCGACCGGATAAGAGAGACCGGGCTGTTTGAAAAAGCGATCTCTCTGCTTTGCAGAAAGCGTCTTTTCCTTCCCGATCAGACTGCGCTCTACCGCTGTCACGAAAAGAAAAAACTCCTCCCGCGCCGCTTCAACGAACAGAAGGACTACGAAAGGGAGGACACCGTTATCCAGCACTTTACCAAGACTATATTATGGTTCCCCTACTTTCACACGAGGACGGTAAAGCCATGGGAACCCGAAAAGGTCGGACAGATCCTGACCCGCCGCTACGACGGACTGTTCGACGAATACCGAAAACTGAAAGGAATCTACGAAAATGAGCAGTAAGGAACCGGTAAACGTATTTTACGCCTGCGACTCAAACTACGCCCCCTGTCTTTCGGTCTCACTTCTCTCGCTCGTCGAAAACAGAGACGAGAACAGAGAATACCGCGTCACCGTACTCGAAAGCGGGATGTCGGAGGAGATCAGGGAACGGCTTCTCTCGATAGTTCCCGAGGGAGTCAGTCTCCGCTTTTTCGATATCTCCGGATCTCTCCGCCGCATCGCGGGCAGACTCGCCCTGCGTGACTATTACAGTCTTTCGATCTACTACCGCATTTTCATCCCGGACGTGTTCCGCGAGCTGGACCGTGCGGTCTACGTCGACGCCGACACCGTGATCGCCGACGATATCGGAAAGCTTTACGACACCCGCCTGCACGGATGCCTGATGGCGGCGGTGCCCGACGCCGTCATTGCCTCCGAAGACGTCTTCCGCCGCTACGCGGAAGAAGGCGTCGGTCTGCCCGACTACCGGCTTTATTTCAACTCCGGCGTACTTGTGATGGACCTGGACGCCATGCGCAGAGAAGACGTTTCGGGCACCTTCATTTCCCTCCTCACCCGATTCGGATTCGATACGATATGCCCCGACCAGGACTATCTGAACGTCATATGCGAAGGAAGGGTCAGGCTGCTGAGTACCTGCTGGAACCGCATGACGGTGGACTCCCGGCGCGGTCCCAGACCGAAACTGATCCATTACAACATGTACTTCAAACCCTGGAACTATCCGCAGGTCAGATACGCGGACGTCTTCCGGGAATACGCGGCAAAATCCCCCCTTGCCGCCGAAATAGAAGCAGCCGGGAAGGCGTTCGGAAAAGCCGGTATGCGGCGCGACGAGGAGGCGGGAATCCGCCTGAGGGAGAGCGCCGAACGGATCATCCGCTCCGACCGGAATTTCCGTCGCGTTCTGAAAGCGGAGGAGGAATACATGGGAGGTCTTTACGGTGAGGAAACCGAAACCGCTCGCGCCTGACCGTGAAGAGGTCCTTCGCCGGATCGCGGAATACGAAAAAGAGGGCGGCGACGCTTTTTTCCGCGACGTCGAGGACGATCCTCCCTCCCGGACTTTGAACCCGTGCGACGTCGATTATCTCCACAGGACGGCCAAATACCGTATAAACGGCTTTCTCGCCCGCATCGTCGAAGGTACGGCGGCGCCCTTTATCACGGGACGCCACCGGCTGAAGATCGAAGGAGCCGAAAACCTGGCGGGGCTGCGCTCTGGCGCCGTTTTCACCTCCAACCATTTTGAACGGTTCGAGAATCTTGCCGTCCGCCGGGTCTCCCGCCTCGTCCCCGGCAGGCACCGTTTTTACAAGCTGATCCGGGAAGGTAATTATTTCATCCCCGGGTTTATCGGCTGGCTTCTCCGCTACGCCGACACGCTTCCCCTTTCCTCCTCGCTGAAAACGACGGCCCTTCTCGGCGACGCGGTGGCGAAGATCCTGGAAAGAGGGGACCACCTCCTGGTCTACCCCGAACAGGCGATGTGGTGGAACTACGAAAAGCCGAGACCTCTGCGCATAGGGGCATTTCATTTCGCGGCGAAAAGCGGAGTCCCGGTAGTCCCCTGCTTCGTCACTCTATCCCCCGCCGACTCCCGTCTGCCCATGCTGCCCGACAACGTCGCCTGGACCATTCACGTTGGCGCGCCCGTTTACCCCGATCCGTCGCGCTCCGTCCGTGAAAACGCCGGGCTGATGCGCGAAAAAACGGCGCTCTTCAACGAAAAGATCTATTCCGCTTCCCGGAATGAAACGCAGCGATGATGAAAAAAAGGGGCTGTTTAGAAACCCGAATCAATGATTTTGGCGACTAAGCAGCCTTTTTATTTGCAAACAGTCGAAAAACATTGCAAAAACGGCGGAAGGAGTCCGGAAGAGGCGATTTGTAACGA
>CACZSP010000003.1 GCA_902783905.1 uncultured Ruminococcus sp. | reverse complement strand
GGCGAAGAGCGACATGACCCAGTCGAGGGAGAACATCCTGATTATGACAAGCACGCCGAGAAAGACGGCGTCGACTATCTGGACCGTTCCGAAGCCGGTGTATTCCTCGATCGTCTCAAGGTCGGTGGTGAACCAGGACATTATCGATCCGGTGTTTGTCGTGTGGTAGTAGGTCTGCGACAGGCGCTCGCTCTTTCGGAACATCTCCCGTCTGATCCCCGCCTCGATGCGCTGTGAGGCGTTGAAAAGGGTGAATCTCCAGAGCATCCTTCCGGCGAACATGACGGCGGCGATGACGAGGAGTCGCAGACACAGTTCTCCCACGAGAGAGACGTCCACCGGTCCGTCCTCTCCAAGGTGGTCGACGATCCTGCCGAGGTACTCCGGCTGGAAAAGCTGGACGTAATCGACCGCCACGAGAGCGATCACGCCCAGTATGAAAAAGTACCAGTATTTTGCGTAGTATTTGTTGATATTTTTTCCGAGAAGCATTTTCCTGTCTCTTTATTTATTCATCTTAATATCATAATATTATATCAAATATGCGGATATGAGTCAATCATTTTGTTCCTTCAACCGCCGGAAGAAGATTTCTCTTGACTTTTTGTCGAAAAAAGTATATAATTTTTGTGTTTTTGCGGATCGGGCGCCGGGAACAACGGATTATCCCGTTTTTTGAACAACGCCGGAAAAGGAGGGGAAAGAGAATGAAAAACAGCTTTCAGAGTCTGGTCGAAAGCCGCATCGAGGCAATGCCCGAAGGCGCCGTATTCGTGCTTTCGGATTTTACCGACATAGCCGAGGCGAAGACCGTCTCCAAACTTCTGACCCGTCTCCTTCCGGGGCACGGAATCGAAAAACTGCGTCGCGGGCTTTTCTGGAAACCTGACCGCGAACACGGCACTCCCGACCTCAACGACGTCGCCGCGGCTCTCGCCAGAGGCAACTGCTGGACCTCGGTCCCCAGCGGAGACACCGCAAAGCATATAGTGGGACTCGACAAAACCTCCCCCTCCGTCTGGACCTATATTACTGAAGGGACAAACAGGTTATACCGCTTCGGAGACGCGGTCATTTCCTTCAGACACGCGTCGGAAAGATTTTTCAGATCGATGTCCGACAAGACCGCTCTGCTGGTCCAGGTCGTCAAGGCGTACGGACCTGACAAGATCACCGAAGACATACGCGGTTACCTGCGTTCATACTTCATGTCGAACGAATACCCCGGACTCATTGAAGAAAGCAAAAACACCACCGGCTGGATCTATGAAGCGATACGCTCGATATTCGGGCAGGACTGAACCATTCGGCATCGGCACATAAAAAACAGTTTACGAGGAAAACGCATTTAATGGGAAACACACTTCAGATCGACGGCAGAAAATACGCTGAAATGATCAGCAACGGAGCCGCCAACCTAGGAATACACAAAGAGGACGTAAACGGACTCAACGTCTTTCCGATACCCGACGGGGACACCGGAGACAACATGTTCATGACGATCCGCTCGGGCGCCGTGGCTGCGGGAGAAGGCAGCGACGACCTCGGAAAGACCTCCGACGCCGTATCCGGCGGAATGCTCCCCGGAGCGAGGGGGAATTCAGGCGTCATCCTGTCCAGGATATTCGCCGGTATCTCGAAAGGTCTCGCGGGAAAAGACCGCGTAAACGTGAGAGAATTCGGCGCCGCCATGGAGATCGGCATCAGCGAGGCGTACGGAGCAGTGAACAATCCCGTCGAGGGAACGATCCTCACCGTCTACCGGGACGCCGTCGCCAAGGCAAACTCCCTCATAACAGACTCCACCTGCTTCGAAGATTATTTTTCGGCATTCGTCCAGGAGACCAAGGAATCTCTCGAACGAACCCCCGACCTGCTCGAGGTGCTTCGCGAAGCCGGGGTCGTCGACAGCGGCGGAGCCGGACTGATGTATATAGCCGAGGGGATGCTGATCGCTCTCGAGGGCAGAAAGATTGAATACTCACTCGGTTCCCGCAAAGAATCGGAAGGACCGGATCTGTCCTCCTTCGGAGAGGACGGAGTGCTTGAATTCGGATACTGCACCGAATTCCTGCTCCGGCTGACCAATTCGAAGGTCGACGTCTCCTCCTTCGACGAAAAGCCGCTTTTCGACTGGCTTTACGCCAACGGAGAATCGGTCGTCGCCTTCAGGGACGGATCGATAATCAAGGTGCATATTCACACCTTCACCCCCGGCGACGTTCTCAATCACGT
>CACZSP010000002.1 GCA_902783905.1 uncultured Ruminococcus sp. | reverse complement strand
CTCTGGATCAACCTCATCACCGACTGCTTCCCCGCCCTCTCGCTCGGGATGGAAAAGAGCGAGGCCGACGTTATGAAGCGCCCGCCCAGGAAAGCCGACGACGGCATCTTCGCCGGCGGCATGGGCTTCGACATCGCCTTCCAGGGCGCGATAGTAACGATAATCACCCTTGCGTCCTACTTTATCGGAGACTATATCGAGCGCGGCATCTTTGCTATCGGCAACAGCGCCGACGGAACGACGATGGCGTTCCTGACACTTTCCCTCATCGAGATGTTCCACTCGTTCAACATGCGCTCACGCCGCGGTTCCATCTTCACGATGAAGACTCAGAACTGGTGGCTGTGGGCGTCGCTTGCCGCATCCTTCGTCATGACCGTGGCGGTGATTTACGTGCCCTTCCTGAGCACGGCTTTCAAATTCGCCGAGATCAGCTTCGTCGAATTCCTCGTCGCCGTCGGGCTCGCGCTTACGATAATCCCGATAATGGAGATAACAAAATTCATCCAGCGCCGGATCGAAAAGAAAAAAGCCTGACTCGCTTTACGCTGCTCCGGCTGACCGAAAGAAGGTCAAATAGTGTCTGAAGACAAGAACAAAAAGAAAAAAGCGGCGGATACCGCCGCAAATTCCGCGAAAAAGCCGAAGGCGGATGCCCAGGCAAAAAAAGCCGCCGTAAAAATGAATTCCGAAAAGAAAAAACCGGAAGTCAGAAAAAGAGAAATGACCGACCGCATGACCTCCGACAGCATGCTGCACCAGTTCATGCCCTATCTTATCGGAGTCGCGGCGATCTTCCTCACCGCATGCTTCATCTTTTCCGCCGTAGACGGGGCAATGGGAAGCGTCGGAACGGCGCTGCGGAACGTCTTTTGCGGGGCGTTCGGCTGGGCTGCCTTCCTTATGCCGCTCGTACTTCTCAACCTCGCGATTTTCTGGAGAAAATACATCGACATGGGGATAGTCGGGTGGAAACTCGTCCTGTCCCTGGTGTCGGTCGTCTTCGTATCATCGCTGATACACGTATTCTTCCTGAAGGGTCTTCACGTCGATCAGACCTGGGGGACGTACGCCGCCTCGATATTCGGGACGGGAGGCGCCGATTCCAACTGGAAGAGGGGAGTCGTCCTTTCGGGCGGCGGCTTCTTCGGAGGCCTCGTGGGCGGACTGTTTGAAAGACTGTTCGGCTTTGTGGGATCCCTTATCCTGCTTATCGCGTCGATAACCGTCTCGGTGATGTTCCTCTTCAGCATTACTCCGGGATACGTCGTCACTTCGGTCAGATATCACGCCATGAAAGCGCGCGAAAAGAAAAACGACCGCCTCGAAGCCGCCGAAAAAGAAAAAAGACGGATGCGTGAAGAAGCGGACAAGATGGCGGAACGCGAAAGACAGCGCAAAGAGCGTGAACAAAAGGAACGCGCCGACAACGAAGGCGCCGTAGTCACCGACGCAAAGGACGGAAAGATATCGGATACACCGCTCATCACCGGCACCCTCGAAAAGCCGCAGCCGAGAGGCAGGACGTCTCCGGTCCCGGTCATTTCATCCGCCACCTTCATGACGCCCGCTCAGCCGGCCGACTCGACACAGCCGGCTCCGGCAGCCCCGCAGGATCACACGCAGCTCAACAGCGGCTCGTCCTACAGCGCCCCCTCGCAGCGCGAGGAGGAAAAATCGACGGTCGCCATCCTCAACGAGGTGTTCGGCGACGGAACCGGACGAAGGGAACCGAAAACGTCTGCCGCGGAACCGGAAAAGGCTCCGGAAAAGCAGCCGGCTCCGAAAAAAACTTCCTCCCGTACCGATACCGCAAGGCATACCCGCTTTGAAATGAGCGCCATCGCGAACGAGGAAAAGCCGGAGGACGATGAACCGGTCGGCAGTCAGCCCTCCGACGCCGTGCGCGGGAAAGGAAACGAGCTTTCCGCCTATTTCTTCCCGCCGGTCGACCTGCTCAAAAAACCGGTCAAACCCTCCAACGAGGATATTGCCGCCGAGCTGAACAACAACGCCCAGCGGATTATGGACAAGCTGGCGGCGTTCAACGTAAAGATCAGAAAGATCGAGTATTCCCGGGGTCCCACAATCACCAGATACGAACTTTACCCCGAGGCGAGCACCCGCGTGCGTTCGATCGCATCTCTCGCCGACGACATCTCGCTCGAACTGGCGTCGACGATACGCATAGAAGCCCCCATCCCCAACAAAAACGCAGTAGGCATCGAAGTACCCAACCAGGTCAGATCGAACGTTTACATACGCGAAATGATCGAATCGGAGAAGTTCAAATCGATGCAGAGCAAGCTCTCGGCCTGCCTCGGCAAGGACGTGGGCGGCAATATGGTCTTCTTCGACATCGGCAAGATGCCTCACCTCCTGATTGCCGGTACCACCGGATCGGGTAAATCGGTCTGTCTCAACACGATCATTCTATCGCTTCTATACAAGGCGCGTCCGAGCGAAGTCCAGTTCATCATGATCGACCCGAAGAAGATCGAAATGAATATGTACAACGGCCTGCCGCACATGAAAGTCCCGGTCGTCACCGATATGAAGCGCGCCGCCGGAACCCTCAATGCCGCGGTAAACGAGATGGAGCACCGCTACAATCTCTTCGAAGAGGTCAACGCAAGGGATCTCGACGGTTTCAACCATCTTATGTCGATGGACAACCCCGACTTCGTCCCGCTGCCGCGTATCGTGATATTCATCGACGAGCTCGCCGATCTTATGATGACGGCGCCCGCAGAGATCGAAGACAGCATCATCCGGCTCGCCCAGAAGGCGAGAGCCGCCGGAATACACCTGATCATCGGCACCCAGCGTCCCTCGGTCAACGTCATTACCGGTCTTATCAAGGCGAACGTCCCGTCGCGCATCGCGTTCTCGGTGGTCTCCAACGTCGAATCGCGCATAATTATCGACATAGCCGGCGCCGAAAAGCTGATCGGCAAGGGCGATATGCTCTTCGCTCCCATCGGCTCGCCCAAGCCCTCAAGGATCCAGGGCGCCTTCGTTGACGACGACGAGGTCCGCGCCGTAACGAAATTCATAAAAGAAAACTCCTCCGCCGTTAAATACGACGAGGAGTTCATATCCGACATCGACCGGGAAACCGACCGTCTGGAGGCGGAAAAGGGACGCTCCAAACAGAACGGCGAAGACGGGGACCCGACGGAATTCGTTCAGGAGGCCGATCCGCTCTTCAATCAGGCGCTTCATATCGCCGTCGACAACGGAACCGTCGCAACTTCCCTTCTTCAGCGCAAGCTTTCGATCGGTTTCGGGCGCGCGGGAAAAATCATCGACCGTATGGAAGCCCTTTCGCTCATCAGCGGCGCCAACGGCACAAAACCCCGCAACGTCCTGATATCGAAACAGCAGCTCATGGAGATGGAGATGGAAAAAGATCCCCGGACCGAAGGCAGATTCGTCTGACCTGCGGCCCGGGAATCGGGCAAATCTCTGCGGCGGGCGCGCCGGAAGCATGAATAAAGCTTATTCGGCGTTTTCTTCGGATTCTGCGGTTTCTTCCGCCTGTGTCTCGTCATCCGACTGTGCATCCTCTTCAACGCATGCATAATATGCGTTGAGTATCACCTTTTCCACGTATGCGCGGAATTCGCGGGTGACGGGATGCGCCAGATCTTTCGAAATGCCGAATGAGTTTTTCACCGAAGGCATAACGACGAAAGTTCTCTCTCTCGCGGCTATGATCTTTATATCATGCACGGCGAACGAATCGTCGAAAACAACCGAAACAAAGCCCTTCATCGGTCCTTCACTCTCTACGCGTCTGATTCTGATGTCTGTGATCTTCATTGTTTTCCCCCCAGAAAATGCGGATAATAATTCGTTTTAAAAATGTCCTTAATATATTGTATCACAAAATTGTGATGAAAAAATATCCGTTTTTTTACAATTTTGTGAATTTATAATTTTTTCGGCTGTAATCATGCCGAAAAAACACGGAAGGTTGAAATGTCTACTCCCAATACTCATTACGGCGCCGCTGCCATAGGCGCAATGCTTTCTCACGTCCGTTCGGTATTCTTTATAGGAATCGGCGGGGTGAATATGTCTTCTCTCGCGGAACTCACTCAGCGGCGTGGGTTATCCGTCTCCGGATCCGACCGCACCGAGACGGCGCTGACTAAAAAACTCGAAAGCGAAGGAATAACCGTTTATTATTCACACGACGCACGTCATATCGAAGGAGTCGACGCCGTCGTTTACACCGTCGCGATCTCGTCCGACAATCCCGAATATATGGCGGCCCTCTCCAGGGGAATTCCGGTCATCTCACGCGCCGACTATCTCGGATATCTTATGACGTCCTTTGTCAACCGCATCGGAGTATCCGGAATGCACGGAAAAAGCACTACCACGTCCATGTTCGCGGCCGCTTTTTCCGAAGCCGGTACCGATCCGACGGTCCTTTGCGGCGCTGTTATGCCGGGGTGGGACAGCAGTTACGTACTCGGAAAAAACGATTACTTCATCTTCGAGGCATGCGAATATATGGATTCCTTCCTCGACTTCAATCCGACGGTTGCCGTTATCCTGAATATCGAACTGGACCACGTCGATTACTTTAAAAACGTCACCCAGATAAGGCGCTCCTTCGCCAATTTTGCCGCTCTGACCGGACGCGACGGTCTTGCCGTCGTCAACGCCGACGACGACAACGTCCGTCTCGCCATGGGAGGTTTTCGCGGGAACGTCATTACCTTCAGCGCCGCCGGTAAAACCGATCCCGACGACGAAGATCCCGCGGATTTTTACGCCCGGAACGTTGATATGTCGCGCGGTCTCCCGTCTTTCGAAATCGTATCGCACGGAAAACTGCTTGCGAAGCTGGATCTTTCGGTCCCCGGAAAGCACAACGTCATGAACGCTCTTGCCGCCTTTGCTACCGGCTATGCCTTCGGCCTCGATCCTTCGGCTCTGACCCGTGGCATCTCGGCGTTCACGGGAACGGCTCGCAGGATGGAATACAAGGGAAAATTCTGCGGAGCCGACGTATACGACGATTACGGACACCATCCGACGGAAATAGCGGCGACTCTCCGCGGATGCCGCGACATGGGCTACGACCGGGTCTTCTGCATCTTTCAGCCGCACACATACAGCCGCACCTATTCTCTGTTCGACGAATTTGCAAACGCTCTTTCGCTTGCCGACGAAACCTTTCTTATCGACATATACGCGGCGAGAGAGAAGGAAACCTTCGGAGTCAGCTCCGAAAAACTTGCCGCCGCCGCACCCGGCAACGTCTTTTACGAACCTTCCCCCTCCTCGCTTCCCGCAAAGCTGTCGGGAATGCTCCGGGAGCGGGACGCGCTGATCGTAATGGGAGCCGGAGATATCTACAAACTGTTCCCGCTTTTCGGATTCGGAGAATGACCGATGCCGGGAAACAAGGAAAAATCTGTCATCCTGCGCGGAATGAGCCGCGACGGCTCGGCGAGGATATTCGTTATCGACTCTACGGCGATCGTTAACGCGGCGATAGGTTTTCATCTGCCGACTCCCGTCGCCTCTGCGGCTCTCGGGAGACTTCTTTCAGCCGCGTCGATCATGGGCGCCATGACCTGCGACGACGAAAAGGACGCGCTTACCCTCTCGCTGTGCGGCGACGGACCGGCAGGGAGGATAATCGCGGTCTCGGATTATCGCGGGAACGTACGCGGGTACGTACAGCACCCGGACGTCGAACTGCCTCTCAAGTCGAACGGCAAGCTTGACGTCGGACGCGCCGTCGGGCGCGGTATGCTGAACGTAGTGCGCGACAGCGGAGACGGAGAGCCCTATTCCGGATCCGTCGAGCTTGTCAGCGGCGAGATCGCCGAGGATATCGCTCAGTATTTTGCAACAAGCGAGCAGATGCCGACGGTATGCGCTCTCGGCGTGCTGATCGGAACCGACTGCCGCTGCCTTGCAGCCGGCGGGGTCATCGTTCAGCTGCTTCCCTTCTCCGATCCTGAGGCGCTTCCTCTTCTCGAGCGCAACGCGTCGCACCTGTCCAACGTTTCGGGACTGATCGACAAAGGCAGAACTGTACGGGATCTCGCGGATATCGCCTTCGAGGGGATCGAATACGACGTATTCGACGAGTACGAAGTCTCCTACCGGTGCACATGCTCGCGCGAACGTATGCTTTCAGCCGTCCGCTCGCTCGGAAAAAAGGACGTGACGTCCCTCCTCGACGAGCAGGAAAAGGAAGGAAAACCTCGCGAGCTTTGCGTCGAATGCCGCTTCTGCGACAAAAAATACATTTTTACCGAAAAAGAACTGATAAAATAAAAAAGGGAGATAATAAAATGGCTTTCGACAATCTGAAAAAGGACGCCGCCGAGCGTATAATCATCGCAGCCCACCGGGGAGAATGCGGAGGAAACATCCCCTGCAACACGATAACCGCTTATGAAATCGCCGTTTCCCACGGCGCCGATATGATCGAAGTCGACGTCAGCCGCAGCGCCGAGGGCACTCTCTGGATTCTTCATCCCAAGATGGAGCCGCGCCACCTCAACTATATGGGGCCCGAGGGAATGACCTCGATCTGGCAGCTGACCGACGAACAGATCAGGAAACTCCGCTACGTCAATTACGACCGCGACTTCACGCAGTTTCCTCTCTGCACCTTTGACGAGGTGCTTGAGCGGTTCAAGGGCCGCGCGTATATCAACGTCGACAAGTTCTGGGAAAATCCGCAGCTCATTTCTGACGCCATCCGCGCCCACGGGATGATCGATCAGATAGTCGTCAAATCCTCTCCCAAAAAGGAATATCTCGATATCATCGAGGAATACGCGCCCGACGTCTGCTTCCTGCCGATTCTCTCGCAGGACGGCGGCATCCACGAGGAAATGATGCGCCGCAACATCAACTACGTCGGCGCCGAAGTGGTCTTTGCCGACGAGACGCAGGATATCGGGACCGTCGATTTCATCGAAAAGCTGCACGCCGACGGCAAGCTCGTCTGGGCCAACGCGATCATATACAACTACAAAAAGCAGCTGGCTGCCGGACATTCCGACGATACATCCTTCACAATCAGTCCCGACTACGGCTGGGGCTGGCTTGCCGACCGCGGATACGACATCATCCAGACCGACTGGACGCAGGCGATGGCCGTATATCTCGCCGAGACCGGAAAGAGATACAAGAAAAAATGATTATGACGCTGCGGTGGTACGGCACCGGATACGATACCGTAACGCTGAAGCAGATCCGCCAGATCCCCGGCGTGCGGGGCGTCATAAGCACTCTCTATGGTACAAAGCCGGGTGAAGTCTGGGAACGCGAAGAAATTAAGGCGCTCAAAGACGAAATCGAGGCGGCGGGACTGTCGCTGTCGGGCATCGAGAGCGTCAACGTTCACGACGCCATAAAGACGGGCGTCCCCGAACGCGACGGTTATATCGCGAACTATATCGAGACGCTGCGGCGCCTCGGCGAGGCGGACGTGCATACAGTCTGCTATAACTTTATGCCGGTATTCGACTGGACGCGCACCGAACTCGCCCGCAAGCGCGCCGACGGCTCGACCGTCCTCGCCTACACACAGGCGGCAGTCGACGCGCTTGATCCCGAAAAGATGTTCGCCTCGATCGCGGGCGACACCAACGGCAGCGTCATGCCCGGCTGGGAACCCGACCGGATGGCGAGAGTGAAAGAACTCTTCGCTATGTATTCTGACGTGGACGAAGAAAAGCTCTTTTCAAATCTCGTCTATTTCCTGAAGGCGATTATGCCCGTCTGCAACGAGTTCGACATAAAGATGGCGATCCATCCCGACGATCCGGCATGGAGCGTCTTCGGACTGCCGAGGATCGTCACATCTCTTGACAAGATAAAGAGATTTCTCGACGCCGTCGACGATCCCCACAACGGAATAACCTTCTGCTCGGGCTCCTACGGGACGAATCCCGACAACGATCTGCCGGATATGATCCGGGCGCTTAAGGGAAGGATCCACTTCGCGCACGTGCGCAATCTGAAGTTCAATTCCCGCGACGATTTCGAAGAGGCGGCGCACTTGTCCAGCGACGGATCCTTCGATATGTACGAAATCGTCCGTGCGCTTTACGAGACCGGATTCGACGGCCCGATCCGCCCCGACCACGGACGGACTATATGGGGCGAAGTCGCCATGCCCGGATACGGACTGTACGACCGCGCCCTCGGCGCCGCGTACATCAACGGACTGTGGGAAGCGATTGAAAAGAGCGAAACGCGGAAATAATTTCAATTTGAAAATTAAGGCAATACCGCACAATTCGCGTGCGTGTATTGGCGAGATATTTTTGTGCCTGTTTTGACTGAGAAATCGCAGGAAAACAGGCG
>CACZSP010000001.1 GCA_902783905.1 uncultured Ruminococcus sp. | reverse complement strand
TTATAATATTAACGAAAATGTGTAAATACTATTTCCGCACGTGATCAATCGAACAGCTCGTTGTTGTTTCTCACGCATTTTCGCAGAAGCCGGTTCATCAGGAAAGCCGTATAAAGCGACGCTTTACCCCCGAGTCTGATCAGCGGAAGAGTAAGCCGGATATGCGCCGGCCATCCCTTTGCCCTCTTTCGCGGGATCATTTCCCTGACGAACTTTCTGGCGTTTGCGAGCAGCTCGTTTTTGCCGTTATCCCCTGTGCCCCAGGCCCACCGCCAGAGTTTCGAAGCCGCGCCTCCGCAGAACATGAGAAGTCTGTCGTAGGTTTCGGGATCCCCTCCGATTTCAGGAATCACGGAAAACCGCCTGAATCTCTCGAGGTGGACCTCCCAGTAGTCGGCAAGCTGTTTCATACCGTATATGCTGACCGAACTGTTTTTCCTCTGACGGTAGAAATAATCCGCGGCCGGAATGCCGATGACGGAATCCGCGGCCTCAAAAAGCAAAGCGGTGGTGATAACGTCCTCGGAGCTGCGCCCGGGCGGAAACTCCACGTTGTCGAAAAGGTCCTTTCGGAACAGCTTGTTCCAGACGTTGACGGAAAACTTCTCTGCCAGGAGCTCCCTGACGGCGTCGTTCGCCGAGAAAACGCCCTCTCTTCCCTTTATTTCAGCGAGCCGGTCGGTGTACTCCAGGATCATTCCTCCGGAACAGATCCCGGCGCCGGACGCGACAGCCGCGCCGTACATATGGCGCAGCCAGTCTCTGCCAACCCTGTCGTCCGAATCGCAGAAAGCGATATACTCTCCGACCGACTCCTTTATCCCGGTGTTTCTCGCCTCCGATACCCCGCAGTTTTCGGTGTGAAAAACTCTTATCCTTCCGTCCCGGGCGGCGTATCCGTCGCAGATCGCTCCGCTTCCGTCGGGCGAACCGTCGTCGACGAGCAGAAGCTCGAAGTCCTCAAAGGACTGCGCGAGTATGCTTTCGATACACTGCGGGAGATATTTTTCGGTTTTGTAGACCGGGACGACAACGCTTATCATTATTCACTCCGTATTCGATATTCTCCCGACGGTTTTCAGGTCAGAACTCCACGTCGATATAAAGCGGATAATGATCGGATATCTTGTCGAACCATTCGTCCTCGACGCGTCTGAAATACTTCACGACGGCGCCGGGGGCGTTCTTGATTATGATGTGGTCGATTGCGTTTTCGTATTTTCCGCCGTCGGGAGTGCGGCCGTAGCCCTTGGTGCCGCAGGAATGATGTCCTCTCGTTTCGCTGCGGTCGCCGACCGCCAGATCGTGGACCTCCTCCCAGCCGAGAGAAAACGCCTTTTTAAGGCAGAGGCTGTTGATCGAGGCGTTGAAATCTCCCATGATAACGCCGGGGCAGGAGTATCTGTTCATTACCTCTTCGGTCTTTTCGGCGCAGAGACCTATCTGGTACTCGCGGGCGATATCCGAGCCCTCCTGGTAGCTCGCGGACGCCGGATTGCCCGATCTCCACCAGAGATGCGTGGAAGTGAGGACGAATCTCTTTTTGTCGTTCCTGTCCTCGAAAACGCCCCAGGTATACGACTTCGTCTCGGAGTTGTTGAAGCTTCCGGTAAGTCCGGGCACCGCTTCGTCGTAACGGAAGAAACCCGATTCGAGCAGCTTCAGCTTGTCGCGCCGGAAAACGATGGGTGTGTCCCCTCCCGACAGATACTCGTACCGGGCGACGCTTCCGTCGGGAAGCTCAACCTGCTTCATTTCGTTCATCATCAGTTCGGCCTGACGGAGCGAGACCTCCTGAAGTCCGAGTACGTCGGGCATCACCTGCAGGTAGGCCCTGACGAGTCCGGGGACTCTTGCCTCGGCGGAGCAGTCTTCTCCCTTCTCCGCCCAGTAAGAGTTGTTTTTGTCGCATTTCCACTGGTTGTTGGACATAAGGATCATGGTTTTCGCGCACCTCCTGATTTTTATTCAGACGTTTTTTGTTTTTTGGATCCGAATGGAATCTGAGCGACGGTGACGGCGACCAGAACTATCGCGCATCCGCAAAGTTCAAGCGGCGTCAGCTTCGCGTCAAGAAATATATATCCTCCGAGCGCCCCAAAAACCGATTCGAGGCTCATAAGAAGACTTGCGGGAGTCGGCGGGCAGTCCCGCTGACCGATAATCTGAAAGGTAAAGCCGAGCGCCCCGGAAACGAGAGAAACGTACAGCAGCGACGGCAGTCCGCGGACGACGCTTTCCGCCTGCGGCAGATCGAAAGCAAGCATAAACGGAGTCAGCATCGCCCCTCCTGCCAGAAACTGCGCGCAGGACAGGCAGAGCGGGTCGACCCCGAGCGAGAGGGAACGGTCGACGAGCGTTATCTGAACCGAATAAAGGACGGCGCATGCAAGGAGCATAAGCTCGCCGGGTCCGGGCCGGACGTCGAATCCGCCGCAAAGGATCAGAAAGCCGACGGCCGCCGCCGCGGCGCACGGCCAGAGAACGGCCGAAGGCCGGCGTCCGGTGAAAAGGCCGATCACCGGGACCATAATGATATAAAGCGACGTAATAAAGCTGGACTTGCCGGGGGAGCGGGTCAGCGCGATCCCGTACTGCTGGGACAGACTTGCCGCGGCAAGGGCGGCGCCGCAGAGCAGACCGCAGACGATCAGCCGCCGGACGGCGCTTTTATCCGGCTTTGAATCCCGGTATTTCCTTTTTGCCGATATAAACGCCGGAAGCGCCAGGGCGACACCTCCGATCAGCAGGCGCAGGGTGTTGTAACCGAGAGCGCCCATGTCGTCCATCGCAGACGTCTGAGCCGCGAAGGCAAATCCCCAGATCACGGCTCCGGCGAGAAGAATCAGACTGCCGCGGAGCCGGTGTCCTTTTTCAGAGGCCGGTTCCATTTTTTCTGTTCGCAAAGATCTGCGGATATTTTTTCACCGCCGCGGAGGGAGCGAAAGAAGCCGCCTTCTCATATTCGATCAGGGTGAAAGCGGCGTCGACGAGATGATAAAACTTCGGGTCAGCGTACGCCGGGCAGACGAACGACTGGAAAGGCGAATTGATATCCTCCCCGCTGATCTGGAAAAATCCGTATTCGCGGCAGAGCGACATCACCCGGTCGAGCTGATCCGGCGTGTTGCGCGTCGGCATAAAGGTGACGGCGTCGAAGCCGAGTCTCTTCAGTTCGGAAAACAGAAGATCGATATAGTCGTCTTCGAATTTCTGGGCTTTCTTGTCTCCGGTGACCGACTGTCCCACGTCTCCGAGATAGGCGTAGGCCGCTATTCCGTAATACTTCCTGACCATCCGGATGAATTCGGTCACGTGCGGGCACTCGTCGGTCGCGTCGATATAAAACTTTTCGACCAGACGCGCCTTCAGAACGCCGAGAACGCGGTAATCGGTATAGCTCCCGGACAGTATCTTTTCTTTATCCGCGGCCGACAGCGACAGCCCGAGGCGCCCCTCAAGGAAGGATACCGCTCCCGACGGCGAGCCCGCCGTCTCAAGGATCTTTTTTGCAAGAGCGAACAGGATGTGCCGCTCGGTGACCGTCATCCGCGAAAGCGGCAGCACGTCCCGGTCGAAATCGAGGGTAATGCCCGCGCCGGACAAAAGCGCGTTGAGCCGTTCGGTCATGGCGCGGTTGCGGATATTCCTTTTTTCCCGGTAGGGGGCGAAGAAGGCGTCTACCTCGTCGAAATATCTGTGCGGGATCCCGTGCATCGCGACGTAAGCCACCGATTTCTGGTCGGGATTGTTCAGCCGTCTCCCTTCGAGAGCCGTGCCCGACATGCAGACGCGGCATTCGACTCCGCAGGTGGCGGGTATTTTTGCCTTCCCGGCGGCCTCGAGAAACTCGCGTGAGCCGGCGCAGGTGTCGTGATCCATTATTCCGGCCGTTTTCAGTCCTGCCTCCGCGGCCGCGCGGGCGGCTTCGGCCGGAGTATACGGCGAGAAGGAAAAATCGGTGTGTATGTGATTGTTGATATAAGTCGCCACGTCGGACTCCTTCAGTTCAGCATTTCCTGACCGCCGGTTACGGGTATCGCCTGGCCGGTCTCGTAGGTCTGTTCTACGATATACATGATCGCTTTCGCCACGTCGGCGGGGAAACACCCTCTTCCGAGGGGAACCTTCGATTCGTAATACTTTCTGACGTCGGCGACGTTTTTGGCTCCCGGGACCTTTCCGGCGTTCAGGTACTGAACGAAAAGACCTCTCTCGGGATCCGACCACAGCGGACCGTCGAGGTAGTTGCCGGGACAGACGGCGTTGACCTTGATGCCGAAGGGCGCGAGCTCGAGCGCAAAGCTCTGGGTAAGTCCGATCCCTCCGAATTTGCTTCCGGCGTAGGCGAAGTTCCTGTTGGAGCCGGCAAGTCCCGACTTCGAATTGATCTCAATTATATCGGCAGTGTAGGACGGATCCGCCGCGCGCTGTATCTTCATCACCGCCGAGGCGTATTTCGCGCAGAGGAAATAACCGGTATAGTTGACCGCGGTGACGAAATCAAAGGTCTCGCGTGTCATCTCGTCGAGTCCTCCGGCGCGGGCGACTCCCGCGTTGCTGACGAGAACGTCGACGCCGCCGTATTCGAGGACGGTGTATTCGATCATCTTTTTCACCGATTCTTCATCGGTGACGTTCACCCTGACTCCGGTGGAGGAAGGAAGCGTCGAGGCGAGAGCCACGGCGCCCTCGTAGTTCATATCGGCTATTACGGTATACGCGCCCTCTTTTGCCGCCTCCTCGGCTATTCCCTTTCCGAAGCCCTGGGCGGCGCCGGTCACGACGACGACCTTTCTGTCGAGGCGTCCGGCGGCAGCCGCCGAAAGCGACACCTTCGAACGGTAGTTTTCCACCTCCCATCCTACGATGAAGGCGACGAGATCGTCCGGCATAAAGGAGGCGCCTCCGAAGGAACGGGCGTAAACGCAGACCGAAACGGCGTCGCGGAAGACCTCCTCGGCGATCACGGCCTCCCTGAAGGTCCCGCCGCAGCAGAAAGCGCCGAGTCCTTCGTAAAGAACGATCTTCGGCTTGTATCCGTTTGCCGCCCTGAACGCGGCAAAGGCGGCGGCGATATCGTCCCCGTCCCGCAGAACCAGCTGCTTTGCCTTGCAGTAGACTATGTGATCGGGAGAAAGACACCCGTTTGACGGATCGTATCCGACGACCGCGGCGGCGCGGCAGAATCTGACGGTTGCCGGAGCTCCCTCTCCCCAGACGGCTCGTACGACCGGAGCGACGCGCGCAGCTTTTCCGGTATCCGCGGGAGCGTCGGACATATCCGGATATTCTTTTATCCTGCTTTTTATCGCGGCAATGCACGCCGCGGCGAGTTCATCCAGCTCTTCGACGCTGTCGGCCGCGAAAAACACCCCGTGATTCTGAAGGAATACCGTTTTCGGGTAAAAACCGCGTTTTTTTTCAAACCCGCCGAGGACTTCGTCGCAAAGCGCTGCAAGGCAGTAACCCGGCTTGGAGTTTCCGACCCAGACGGCGTCGGGGAAAAGCTCCGACGCGACTTTTTCGCCGTCCTTCGAGCAGGTCACGCCGTTTACGACGGCGGGATGCAGATGCAGGACGAACCTGTAGGGAAAAAGATCGTGCAGCATCGTCTCGACGCTTGGACGGCGGGTCTCGCCCGGCAGGCGGGCGGCCATCATATCCGAAAGGACGGCGGCCTCACGCTCGGACTCCGACGCGGGATATTCTTTTTTCAGGATCAGGGAAAGCTTTTCCCTGTCCATCTTCACGAATTCTTCGGGTTTTATAGTCGCAAGGGCCGTGCCCGATCCTTTTACGTAAAGGACTTTTTCGTCCTTGTACGAGGTGTTGCCTCCGCCGGCGAGAACGAAGGACGGATCGCTTCCGTATCTGTTTGACATTTCCGCCAGAGCGGCGACGGGATTCATATCGGTCATAACTGTCATTCTCCTTCAGATATCCTTCGCGTTTGCGAGCAGGTATTTTTCGGCCTCGGCGCACCAGAGGCCGTTGTTCCCGGCTACAATGGCGGCGAGGTCGGCGAAAAACGGATCGCTCCGCCCCAGCTTTCCGAAATCCGCGACGGC